>NZ_JBQKUM010000052.1:0-34659 GCF_054968605.1 Pseudoalteromonas sp. G5_S1_14_S5
GCTGTCCGGTTAGTGGCGGCATTAAAGGTTTTAGGTGTCACCGATGATACGCCCCTGCATTTGCGCCAATTGCTCATAAGCAGCATTTTATCGGTCGCGAAATTTAATGGTGATGCAGATTTAATTGATATTTGTGAGTTTTCTCTGGCTCGTTTGCAAACCGAACTTGAGGATGATGTCAGCGAAAGCGCGGGTTCACCGATTCATCAATAAGAGGAACAAGCCATGAAATTCAATCCAAGGAACATCCTTTCTGGCATGGTCATACACTTACTGATGACTGTCAGTGTTGCACACGCGGAATCTGACCGAGTAAATCTCCACACTTGGAAGCAGTACGGCGCAGCAGATTCGGGAAACTGGGCGGTAAGTCCAGATGGTCAAAGCGTGTATCAAAGCATTAATGGTGCGCCTACCGCGTTTATGAGTGCCAACAAGTATGAGTATCGAACCTTCAAAGGGATCATACAGGTTGATGCAGGAGCCGGTGATGATGACTATATCGGTTTCATTTACGGCGATCCTACTGTTGGTGGCTTTTACCTGTTTTCTTGGAAAAAGCTGCCGAGCTCTGCAGACAGTGGTTTTAGTTTGATTTACTTCGATGGCACCCTAGATCAGATGAGCGATTATGGGTGGACGGTTCATGATGTCGAACAAGGCAAAAATACAATCTTAGGCAAAAAGCGAAACGTAGAGTGGATGCACGGCCAGCCCTATCAATTTGAAATGCAGCTGTTTCCCAATAGGATTGTGACCAAGTTAGATGGCGCAACAATATTTGATGTCAATAACCTGACCGTAGCTCCGGGATACTTCGGCTTTTTTAACTGGTCACAAGGGAAGGTGCGTTACAATTCCATTCAACAACTATATCCACCTATAGCTGAACACAAAACAGGGGATATCTCTCAAGGTGTGCCTTTTACGGTAACTGGTACATGGACGGATAGGAACACAACGGATAGCCACAGCTGCATGGTAAGCCAACAGCCTTATTATGGTACTGTGACGATGACTCCCCCGTGTACCTTTACTTATACGCCATCACCTGACCATGATGGCATTCAGACATTTAAATACAGAGTGACTGACGAATCGAACTTGTTTACTGACGGCAATGTCGATGTAAATGTACGATCAAGCGGCACTTCCTTCACCCTACCTCCACACCTTGTGTCTGGTAAAGTAAAGAATGTCTTCACCCAAATCAAATCAACAAGGACTGACGGTAAACCGGTCGTGAATATAATCAATAAGCCTAACTTCATGCGATTAAATGAGTTGGGTGTCATTGAAATGAATCCAACTGACGATGATCTTGGCATGCATCAAGACATCACCTTCGAAACAAGCGATGGACTCAAGACGTACAATGCAGGGACATTCGATATTCAGGTTATACCCTCGACAAACAATGACTACTTGAACCAAAATTTTGAGGTTATCACTTCTGATGTGCAGCTGCTTGACTTAGACAATACGCCTCACACCCTCGTGACCATTCCAGCACTTGAAAGTGGTGAGGGTAATTTGGTAGAAGGCCCACATGAGGCTCTAATCACCGCTGATGTTAATAACACTCATGACATGATGGTCGGTGATAAGGTTGCCGCACCAGGTGATACGGTATCGATAACCGTTAACCTTGATCAAGCAGGGTCAGCTCTACCCATATTCTATTTTACTCCGGATGCGGAAGTTGCGAATTTCAGCATTGAATTCCCTTGGATTGACTCACCTCACGATTGGCGTTACGTCGTACAAAGAACATGCTCAGATGCCGACTCTAATCGATGTGATCGAACATTGGAGATGGACAGATTGAAAGCGCCAACAGGTAACCTTCAAGTCTTTCTAAGAAAGAGTGCAAATGCTGAGTATCATAGTTATGGATTTGCCGACGTTTCCACTTGGCGAAATTCTGACTTGGATGAAAACCTTGCGACACTCAGTGACGGTGACTTGGTGGCCATCAACATCAATCAGAAGACAGCTGCTCTAAATGACTTCATCAATCAGGTCATTACACAGTTTGGTGATGGTGATTTGAGCACCAAGCTATCGAACATAGAAGATCAAGCGATCTTGCTGTATCGAATCGGAAGTGGGGTAAAAGAATATAAAACCCAAAAGAGTAACCGCTGGGGGACTTCTTCGGTTACATGGATAAGCCTAACTGAATGAAGGTAATGGAAGGACATTGAAGATAAATGCTCCCAAAGGGAGCATTTTTTTAGTTTATTTGTTCAGGAATTCGAACGCCATGGCTACGTAACACTCGAATGATGTGTGATTGAACGTAAGCCAGCGTGCATTCGCACCCTTCAAAGTAACCTTTGTCTATATCTAAGCTCGTATTTCTACGTTGCTTTTTGAGTTTTTCATCTTCACGAAAGTCGCATAAGAGTTCTCGCAACTCATCTTCTAAACTGCTCGATGGTTTGGTGGATTGCTCTTGGTTCACAGACGTGGATGCTTGAAGTTTTAACCATGACCAAATAAAGCTCTTATTGGAAATTACCGCTTCAGCAAACCGTTCGACGGAGCGAATGGAGTGATAGTCGGCGTATTGTTCCCATAATGGTTTGGCAATTGAATCGGTCAAACACGCTACAAACTTAAACGACAACGTTTCTTGGATATCATTATTCCCTGCTCGAAGTGGAACCACTATCGTGTCACCGAAATCGATAAAAGAATGGGTAGCAGCCATTATAAACTCAATCGAGTAATTGCGCGTGGGTGTAAGTAATCCGTGCTTTTTCGTATCAAAATCATGATGATTATCATGACGTCGTAAGCACAAGTATTCATGAAATGCAGTACTGAACTTACACGGTGTTAAAGATTGATCAATCATGACCCAATCGGAATCAATAACTCTACTGTACATGGGATGTCTCCTCATCATTTAGGGACAAGCCCATTACAGTTGGTAAAAATTCTCGTTGAAACTCTCCAGCCACCAGCACATCACCAATATAAACAAATTGGGAACCTGGATATTCTGCTGTCTCTGGTGAGAAGTCAGGGTTCATGGCAAATTGACGAGTACACTCAACAGTTACGACCGTCCAATCGCTGGACATGGCCATTTGCATACTCTTATCTTTCGTTAGACCTTGATTGAGATAATATTCGTAACTTTGCTCAACTAAGCGTTCATCACGGATTGTGAGTTGTTCACCTAAAGGGATTGTCTCTGCACCAAACTTACAATCTGCAAATACAGTGGAAGAAGACAAGCCGATGATAGTAGTGAGTGCAAATTTGCTCATGATGTTACATTTCAAATTTGCGCGTTTTGTTATGAAAGACATGGTAGTTCCTCGGTATAGTTCGTGCGTAGGCACATGGGGTTTAGTAAGTGCAGGCGTCATTTTTAGAATGACTATCGATTTCTGAGCTGCATGATTTAAGTACCACCTCAAGATCCTCTTCAGGAATCTCGTTAACTAGGCGACCTAAAAAATAATCCACAACGACGGCTACATCAGCACCTTCTAGATGCGTCGCGACCGGTTCTGCCATGGCTTTTTCTGTCATTTCAATATTCATAATCACACCTGTTGCTGTGAGGGTAGTTGTCTAATTTTCCAAGCTATTCCTTGTGGGAATGACCTAGCGTAGCGATACACATTTTCTGCCTCTGTATCTTCAAACTTTTTCTGCTTCACCTTGCCGTTTATCTTGTAGAACAAAATAAAGTCAGCAAACTTACTTATTGGAATGTTTCGTGGCATGAGTTAGCTCCTCCAAGAACTGGAATTTGAGACGTACTAGGCCACCGCACGGGTAAGCTAATAGGTCCCGTGTTGGGTTAAGGTTATGGGGGTTAAGAGCGGATCTTTGTTTCTATGTTTGTTGGGAAACAAACTTCGAGTGGGGGTTACTTCTTTAGAAGTGCTTGTATCTCATCGTCCTGTAGAAGATGGTCAACAATGAGAGGAAATCACTAAATCAAAACTTCGACAATTGGCACACTGACGTAGCCAGTTCTGCATGATTTTCCGGTTAGTTTAATAATTCCAGCCTCGACAAGCACATCATCAATTCCAGTATTTTCACTGTAGTTTTTGATACATACTTCATTTGTCATTAGATCGACACTACTAACGCAGGTTGTAGCAACACAAATTTGCTCACCGGGGAAGGTGTCATTATTAATGTTGTTATCGGTTTCTGCTGCAATCAGTTCAAGCGCAATCGCACCATTGGCGTAATGACGTTTAACAATGTGGCAATCGAAACCAAGAAAGTTAAGTACATTCATATCTGGACTCCAGTTATTCATGGGACTAGTTGGGGTATAAACAAGAGTTGTATTTGAAGGTTGGTAACTCTGAGGAGTTAATAGGGGCAGTCAAAGGACTGATTACATTTCAGATGGCGTAATAACCAGGTGAGCTAGAGGGTGATCCTCGCTGTCCAAGTGGACAGTGTGTTACTCAATTTGCCCTTTTACTATGGCAAAGTGATGAGTCTCAGTTTCCAATTAGTCAGCTTATTTTGCTTGTTTTGAGTACGCGTGCTTTCTAACCATTGCAGTTAGCGCACACGTACATCGTGTATTAATTATCACCCGTGCAAATCAATACCAATCTCATGAAGACTGATAGCAGCGCCGATACTGAACGCTGCGAATCCAATATTGGTAACGCGTTTGTACCACTTGGACGAAAAGAACAGTGCGAGCAATATTAATGCATTACCAGTAATCATAAAAATCATACTGGCTATCATAAATGCCCCCTAGTGTATCGTCGGTTGAGTGTTAGGCAGCGAGTTTAGGTTGTGTTCAATTTGTTCAGCATCCGACATCTTACTGGCGATGTAGTGTTGGGTCCCCTCTTGTCGTGTTATCGGATCGATATTGATGATTTTGAGGTTGCCTGGAATGATGGCAGTACCAAATTTGGTAGATAGGTATTCGAGCTTATGAAAGATTTGAATCACTGCGGCTGCACAGTTGAGGGGCTTAACCTCTTCGAGATAATAAGTGTAGTGATCGAGAGGATTGCTACGTTCTGTATGCTTTTCACAATATGCCTGCATGAGCTCCATAGTTAACGCACCAGTACCGCAAAATGGTTCATAGACCTCGTTATCATTGAGCCCCATCATTTGCTCTAAAAAATCGTCATCTTGATGATTGTTGACTCGTTTCGTCTTTGTATTCACACCTAACTCAATCAGAATGTCCCCGATTGGATCACTGTACCCATTAAGCATTGCATTGCTTAACAACTGTGCAAGCTCTACCACCCCATCTTGTACTGATTCTTTAGAATCTAACCTTGTAGTCACTTTGTGCTGATTAGTATGCGCAAAGGCCCAATAGAAGACAAAATCAGAGAAGGATTTGGAATGGCTGCCATCAAGGTTCCAACTGGTGATGATATTCAGTGCTTGGTTGATCGTGTCCTGTTTATTCATGTGCGCTAACCCATTTAAGTTCTTGATAGTCGGTTAAAACGGTTATGCAACATACGAATGCGGATTTAGGAAGTATTTCAAAGAAATTGAAATTTAGGGTGAAGCGAGATGGCTGGATCTGTCAAAGCGGATGGAAATGGTGGATGAAAAGCCACCCGATCGGGTGACTTGTCATCTTAACTACAAGGTATGCAGCTACTTATTCAGGTAACGTGTCGAGAAAAACATTTTACCTCCTAAGTCTTTTAAGCGGCCATCGAGTTCTTGACGACGCTTTTTTTCAGCTTCACAACTTTTGCAGGTTCCCATCTCACGCTGGCCATGTTTAGTGGTGCGCTTGACGTGCCAAAATTCTTTAGTGAGCGGAAAAAAGTGATTGCATAAGGTACATCGTTTTTCAATACCAATGGCAGTCAATTTCATTTTTCCTAGCTGAGAGTTTTTACGCAAAATGTTGTCAGTAATTGCAAAATGGCAGGTGTCTAGTGACATCGCGATATTGGCAATTGGTACTTCAAACTTTTTGGCAATTTCATTTATCGGCATATCTTCTTTGGATAACGCTTTAATTAAGATATGGTCGGTATCATCTAAATAGGTTGATTCCACGATAGATTCCTCCAATTTTGAGGGATCTATCCCTATGAGGGAAGATCCCTCACGGGTAGTGGTGGGTTGTATCAAGGTTTGGGGTTAAATGAAGTAACCTTGATATGGACAGCTCTCAGAAGCAGGGTAATCACTGTATTGCTTACCTTTTCTGAAACTGAATTTTAATGGGTATTTAACTGGTGCTAATTGCAGGTCAGTTCTCAAATGCGATGGGAGATCGTTTGGTCTAATTTCCTCGCCGTTCACGATAATGAAATCGGAAAAAGCTTGGAATTGGGTAAACTCGCGTTCAAGCAGTGCAGGGTTCACCTGTCTTAGCACATCCAACTCATTCTCTTTAATGAATAGATGGTTATCGTATTCAAAAGAGTCCAAGCCAAAGGCCAATTTTATCCCCAGAGTTCGGAGCTCATCGTCGTCGTATGAGTTCGTGACTGTCGTTGGCAAATTATGTTTCGCTAACCATGTATAAGCATCAACACCTCCGAAAACACCATAACCTTCATAAGCCGGTTCATATATTGGGTCTTCGTTGTTTGGTTGGAGCATGTACACTGGACGACACTTCTCAGTACACGTATTAAAGATTGACTGTTTTGTGTCAGCGGTTTTGAAAGAAAAAAAGCCCATAATGTGTTCCTCTGCATAAGCTGGTTAACCTATGAGGCACACAACTCCCCTACGGGACGTATGCCCCAAAGGGAGTAAAAGGAAGATTCCTTTAAGATTGGTTACTTCGTTAAGAAGTCAGCAATAATGCTCATGGCATCTTGCGTATTTTTGATTACTGCTGCGGCGCTAGTGTCTCCGTGGTCCGAAGCGTGATACCAAATATTAGCAACAGCGCCATCTTGAAGAGCTTCAACCTCAGTTTTAGGCACAGTGCCGATAAATGATTTCAAGATGTATAACGCTGAACTGTGCAATGTATCTGCACGGTCAGAAATCATCTTTTCAACCAACTCTGCGCTGATGTCTTCAACGGCTTCACACTTATTGTCTTCAATGAATTCGAGCAACTTGGCTTTATCATCGAGCAATTCAGAATCAATAACTTCACTCAGGTACGCGCCAGCGGCCTCAAGATAGAAGTATTTCGATGCAGTTAAGTCGTCTAGAAACGCCAAAACGGATCGAGGGGCTTCAACATCTTGCGATGTAGGTGTTAGTTCATTCATGGTATACCTCTTGAAATGAGGGGACCGCCCTAATGGGTATCGGACCCACAGGGGGTTAAGCTATAAATAGCTTCGCAATTAAGTCAGCTAAACTGATTATCCCTAAAAGAAATCCAATCAAACCTAAACGAAAGGAAAGCTTTACATTGAGATCTGGGAACGTCCAAAACCATCTTGTAATGTCCCACCAGTCAGCTGTATTCACAGACAAACGAACGTCTTTATTAAAGGTCACACCAAGTTCATTAACACCATCGTAATCGATAGCAATATATTCCTTGTTCAGCCCTTTAATCTTGCCGCCATTACCCATGCAATATCGGATTATCCATTGACCATTCTCTTTGTTGGTGATTCGAATTGCCGTTCGTCTTTTTAGCTTTAAGCTTCCAAAACCAACACGACTGTTTTCGAATCGAACAATTGAATGAGACAGGCCAGAGTCTTCATCAGGTAAACGCAGAACACGTTGAGCAATCATAAAGCTGTGACCATCGTGTATTCGACGACATGGACGTTGAATATCTAAAGTTTTGCGATTCATCAGTTTGCCTCCGTCAGTTCAATCGAACGCTGAATACAAAGAGACATAAACGCAGCCATGACTGGATGATTTAGATCTTCGAACCAACGTTGCCATGACTTCCAGCTAGAGTTTTCATCTAAGCTACATTCCGCAAGAGCAGAAGAATGCACGCAAGCATGGCTCAGTAATTGAGTGACTTTGCGTACCAGTGTTTCTTGATATCGAATACCCGTCAAATCGAAAGGAAGTTTGCACGAAAGCTGTTCGGCTTCTTCGGTTTCAATCGGAAAGATATCGTCATTTTTTATCAAGAACGCTTGATGACTTGCTTCAAAACAAAATGTCACGAAGTGTGGATTCACGCCTTTTCCAATTGGAAACAAGACACTGCCACAAGGCTTTACAACCCAGAGAAATTGGGTGGTTGGGTTATCACGGCGAGTACGATTCAAGCTACGCGCATCAGCTTCAATATCATCAATCGCAACGATTGGTAATCCGAAGGGTTTTGCTGCAGTTAAAAGCATATCTGAAGTGATCATATTCAGTTCCTCCAAGAACTATTAAGGTTTTGAAGGGACAACTTCCCACAGGGAAGAAAGTCCCTGCTAATGGGTAAGGTGTAAGGGGTTGAGCTATATAGCTCTTTGCTTGACTAGACCTAGACTCGGGCTAGTCGTGCTGAATGCACGTTTGCCAAAAAAACGAATCGATAGTTCTTGAAACAGGTACATTTCAAACATCGACTCAGGGCTAAATGAGCAATATAACTTGCGAGTACCAAACCAACTTCTTTCCATGATGTCAGCACCAAAGCTGGATACAATCGATTCAAACTGCTTGAGTTTGTACTGATCTTCCCAGGTTGTAGGTTTGACGATCCAAAAAGACATGGAATGACAATAAGGCATAGCCTCATAACTCACTGCTTGCTTGAATGCCAATCGTAATGATTTAAGCCAGCCTTCAGGGGTTGCCCATCGACCATTAGGCTTTAAATCGCCACTTTCAACACTTCGGCACCATTCACATCCGTATTTTTGGAATAGTGAATACTCAGTGTCGACACCGCAATACATCCAATCTCGGGTGCGCTTTCCTGACTCTGTATCAACACAATTGGACGGACCAATTAAGAGTTGAAGCATGTACAAGTTATCCGTTGAGATGATCTTGAACCGTCTGAAAAGTTCGGCATCGATATCGTAATCGCTCATAGTTGAACAATTGATATTGAAATGTTTGAGTAGTAAATCTTTCTTTTGTTGACTTACTACATCTGCAGGACAGAACGTAGCAAATTTCTCATAAATGATTTCATATGACATAAGGGTTTCCTCCATAGGAATTGGGGATACAAGTTCAATGTCTTTGATTGACGTTGGGTTTGTTGGGGTTATGGGTAATTAAGGTAGTTCGATGTCAATGTCTGATTGCGAATCAACGCAACAAACAAGTATTTCACCGTCTTGCTTATATCCAATAGGGTCATTTAAGTAAGTAGGAGTGCCAGTAGCTTTGAGACGACAAGCGCCACAGTAACCATTTCGGCATTCAGAATTTACTTTGTATCCAGCTCTTTCTAGTGCGACAAGCGCCGTACAAGAATCAGTTGGAATGGGTGTGTTGTTAACTCGCATAATAAACCTCGAATAAATCTCCAGCAGGCATGCAAATACCAAGAGAACGACCGTTGTCCCATTGCATATGCAATGTTCCCATGTCGTCGATACGCTTGATTTGACCAAGTTCTCCTGCATCAATTGGGTCAATATCGTTCATGTGAATCATCTTGATGACGTCACCAGGTTTAAGCGATTGCTTGATTGTTTCAGTAGTCGGGACAAATAAAGTCTCAGCCAGAAACCAGCAATCTGTAGCGAAGTTATCGTGGTATTTAGAATCTAAAAGAAATGGCACATCTAATAATCCATTTGATGTAGTTCGGAAATGTTCACGGCCAGTAAGCTCAAGAGAGGCGTTAATCCAACGAACAGCGCATTGCGCGATTTGTAGGTCCAACGGGTTATCGTTACAGATATAGCGGGTCATAGAAGACGTATAGTTTGCTAAAGCTGCATCAATGATAGAGTTGCGCATGGTAATTCCTCCAAGGAATAAAGGAACAAACGCAACCTATGATAATAGGGTACGAACTGTTCCCTATGGGTAGGTTTTTGTGACTTGGGTATTAAAGTCAATGGGGACATGTCATAAGACAAGAGGATATTGCAACAGCATCCTAACTGGATGAGGAATAATCACTTTAATAAAGTGATAAATTTCTCGGGTAAATCAATTACAGTTAACATGAATTTCATCGTACTTTTGGCAATTACTGGCGGTATTTTCCGTGTTTACGAAGTACTTGTGTTCTAGTGACCTAATGGCTGAGTAGTAACCTTAAGGTTGATTTTCGTTTTACTGTGCCATCCTTAATTGGCACAACGGCTTTCACTTGCAATAAGCTCCACCCTAACCGCTCTGACTCTTCAAGGACGATGCATTCATAGGAAGCCTCAACTTCACTCAGTGCATTGGCCATATCAGAGAACTTTAGCTCGGACAGCCCTTCAAAGTTTTTACCATCAACCGTGTACCAAGACCCAGTGACCATAAGGTTCTATATGAACGCTTCCCCATTTGCTAGGACATCATCAAGTATTTTCAAACATGGTTAGGTGGCAGTTCTATATTCGGTCTTAATTGGCAGACTTACTGCCGACCCTAATGATTTCCGCAGCCTTATTCCTCATTCTCCTAGCGAGCTTAATGCTCTACACCTTATTTAGGTTTTATAAGGCTTGGTCTTACCTGTTTGTCATTACTCTTTGATGCACCTTGGCAAACTTTCTGCGAACATCCTATGTCAGTTTTAATTAGTAACCAGCTTTGCTTAACAAGGCTGATATTCGGTTTGGTTGGCAACTAATGCCCACACAGTTCGAGCTATCTTGTTAGCTAACGCAACCGTCACGACATTTTTCGGTCGTCTTGCTTGCAAAGACAAGAGCCATTCACTTTTTTCTTTACTGTGGGTCATTACTGCTCGTGCCCCATGGATAAGCAGAGTACGTAAATACACATCTCCTCGTTTGCTGATCCCGTGCAAGTGCACTCGACCTCCTGTTCCTGTTTGTCGTGGAACCATGCCTATCCATGCCGCAAATTCTCGACTGGATTTAAACGCTGACGCATCCCCCATTGAAGCAATAAGAGCCGTGGCAGTGAGTGGCCCTATGCCTGGCACTTTAGCGATGCGCTGACAATCTGCATCGTGCTTAAACCAGCTTTGTATTTGCTTTTCTAGTTGTTTAATGTCGTCATCCAACTGAGTTAATCGTTCCACTTGAACTTGTAAGGCACACATAAAGACACTTGGAGTATCCTCCTCCAGTTTTGCTAAACAATCAGGCAGCTTTTCCTTGAAGGCTTGTTTGCCTTTCGGCATCACCAGACCAAATTCGGTCAACAAACCGCGTATCGAGTTTATTTGCGCCGTCCTGTGTTTAACCAGCAGTTCTCGCATGCGATGAATGCTAAGAATCGCTTGCTGCTCTTCAGTTTTTACTGCAATAAACTTCATGCCTGGTTGTTGCATGGCCGTCGAGATCGCACGAGCATCTACCACATCATTTTTATTGCCATAAACGAAAGGTTTGACTTTCTTTGCTGGCAACAGCTTCACGGTATGACCCATTTCTTTAAAAAGTCTTCCCCAGTGGTGAGCACCACCACATGCTTCCATTCCTATCATTGATGGTTGTTGGTTGGCAAAGTACTGAACAAAATCTTTTCGCTTCACTTTGTCAGAATGAATTTCACCGGTTTCTTGATCGACCCAGTGAATTTGAAAAACTTGTTTTGCGATATCAATACCAAATACGTTACTGTTCATGTTGGATACACCCAATGTCGATAGTTCACTAGATTGAACCATACTGGGCACTTTGATGCCGTGACAGGGAGTATCCTTCCTCGTCAATCGAATCATCCTCAGCCTCCGTAGGTTGAGGAAGCGTTCATATCATTCTCCTTCAGTGATTTTATTTATATCGTTATACAGCAACCGTGCATTGTCTTGAGCTTTTTGCGTTTAGACCAATCCTTGAGCGACCTAAAAGCAAAAAGCCTCCCCTAAGGAAGGCTAATGCGTATTTAAGCAACATCGTTAAATTCTCTATCGAGAAAACCAACCGGTGTCAGCTTGTTTTTGGCTAAGTATCCGATGAAATTCTGATATCCAGAATCACACCATTCATCAAGCCAATCTTGTGATTTTGCCAATTCCTTGATGGGACTCGGTGGAGATGCAATGGTCACTTTGCAGTGATTCATATTTTTCTCTACACGTTCCTTCAAAGAGATGGCAGCTCTGTCGCCTTCCGGCATGTCTTTTCCTTGTGTAAGGCGATCTTTGTCTTTAAAAATAACCAAATCGGTTACTTCGAAAGGAATATCGATCAGCTCCATCAAGGTAGAAGAGATACCTGACCAAACAGGAATACTCTCAGCATGCTGGCAAGCCAAACAGGTTTCAGGACCTTCTCCAACACCTAACACAATTCGTGTATTGCCCATTTCATCTTTACAGATTAAAGGCATACCAAACTGTATTGATGCACCGCGAGGATCCTCTATTGGTGACATTTGCATCTTAGGGTTATCAAGCAACGGTGATTTATCTGAGCCATCGTCATTCAAAAAAATTCGATGAAAAGCAATCGCCTCACCTTTCAAATTTTGAATGTATAAAACAATGCCTGGTAAATACACTTCGTTGCTTTGTGAGTCCCACATTTTAAGTTGTGAGTGAAACCCAACGTTGCAAGGTATTTGAATGTCACCTAATCCGCGAGATATTAGATAGTTCATACCTATTTCAGATTCAGTGACAGCAAATGCCTCATGTTCAACCTTTTGCAAAATCCATAGGCGTTTGCTTATATCTGCAGGACTAAGAACAGCTTTCTCTTCTTTTTGAGCGGCTACGGCTTTCACTTCTCGTTGAGAAATGTTGTCTGTAGACTCACCCAAAATATCTAAGATAATGTCCATCGCCTTCGATTTATTACAATTTTCAAGCCAAGCGACCATATCAATACCATCACCAATACGACCCTTACCATTGTAATAACCGCCACCAGACTCGTTCCAATCTTTGTACAAGCGAAAGACAGTTTTGCCTTTGCCTGTGAATGGATCTGGTACAGCTTTAGAAACACCATTTGAAGACTTTCGCATCGCCTCAGTTAGTTCACCGTAACATTTGAACACTGAGGACCAGCCACCATGACGCATCACTAACGCATGTACATCTTGGATTTTTGATCTTCTGTAATTGCTCATTTTAACCTCCTAAAAGGGACGCTCCGAAGAGCGTCACTGTTACGTTTAACTAATTTCAATCGATGACAACAAGTTCTGTTGAATCATGTCATCCAACACAGCGGGAAGGTCATCAGCATCACGTATCACTTGATAATTTGGAATGCCTCCGTACCTTGATTCGCAAATATTGATTGACGCAACATCAATCCCTTCGGCCTTACATTGTTCTACCTGACTTTCGACAGCATGTGTATCAGCTGGACACCCATCAGTAACAACAAGTAATTGCTTTCTGCTTGCCATATCGAGCTTTGTAAACTCTTGACGAGCAGCTAAGACAGCCTTATTTGTTTCAGTACCATCAGAAGATTCAGCACCGATTCGCGGATAGCATTGCATCAATGGTTCATTGAATGACTTTCCAACATAAGCCCTCGTGTTGAAATACAAGACTGATACTGGTACATCCAACTCTTCAAGTGCAGCTGCAACCGATAAGGCGGCTTTCTGGGCAATGTCCAATCGACAGAAGCCAGTTCGATCTCCAGACTCATTTGTAACAGGCACACCCATTGAGCCAGAAATATCAATCGCAATAACGAATGAAGATTTATGAGTCTCAACGATATCCTCTGTATAGAAGATTCGACTGTTACCAGCAGGTACACCCGCAAGTAAATCACAATCAAAATCACTACCAGATTCATCGTACATGATGGGTACAGACTCTTTAGCCCACATCTGCGATTCGATAATACGTTTAATCGCACGAGCACCAGAGTTGATACTGCTTTGGATTGGCACTGATAACATTCGCGCATTTAAATCTGGCGTGACGTTATAGTTACAAATGTCTTCATAGGATGCCGGATTCACTGAAGCATGTTTATTGATCGCTTGATCGATAAGCTCATGAAGATCGGCCAATGCTTCACCCAAGCGCTGAAAATCTTCATCACTGAGTGGGTTACGGGTTGAAGAGCCTTGAGAAGCGCCCTGACCATCTGAGTCATCATCTGAATCTGAACCGGAGCCCTGACCATCTGAACCATCATCTGAATCTGAACCGGAGCCCTTACCATCTGAATCATCGTCTGAATCTGAACCGGAGCCCTGACCATCTGAATCATCGTCTGCATCTGAACCGGAGCCCTGACTATCTGAATCTTCGTCTGCATCTGAACCGGAGCCCTGACCATCTGAATCATCGTCTGAATCTGAACCTGAGTCCTGACCATCTGAATTATCGTCTGAATCTGAACCGGAGCCCTGACCATCTGAATCATCGTCTGAATCTGAATTCTGATTAGCCGATTGTTGTTGCTGTGGTGGTTGCGGTTGCTCTTTAGAAAGACGCTTTAATAAAAGCATAACCTCGATGGTTTCATCTATAGCAGCCACTGTTGAAGGTAATTTACCCCAATTAATCATCCGCTTTTCAATTTCATCAAAAATTGGAGAGTTTGGAGTGCCTAATTTCATCAGTAGATGTCGAGCATCATCACCAAGTTTCTTTAGATGAGATTGCCCCTCAATTGCAATACCACGACCAGAATACAATAACCAAGCAAATAACAACCCAGCGGGGCCGTCACTTATTATTGGTTCCTGAAAATAACCCTCTTCGAGCAAGTCATAAGTCATTTTCTGAAATACCCAGTAGGCACCAGAAAACTCTTTCATACAAGCAGTCTCTACGCGACAATCTTCAATGATATTGTTGATTGATAAGAACGTGCTTGATTTACCCTTGAGGTGTTTCTCGAAGACTGAGAAGTCACTGAATCGTAAATGACCACCAGCTTCATGAGTAATTTTTGCTTCAACGAGTCGTGACCAAACTTCATCAGAGGGGTCACCAGCATTGATGTAAATCTCTCTGCCATTCGTGTAGCAAGTTCGACGGTCAAAATAGATATTTACGTCAAATCGTGCGTGAATATCTGTAATAACTCGCATTGTGTTTTGAACTTCTTGAATTGAAGCCATAAGGTGTTCCTCCAAAAAATAGGATAGAGCTCCCAAAGGGAGCTCATTAGGTTAGGTAGGTGGGGTTAGCCGAACCAGAAGCCGGTTGTTGACGTTTCGCCAGTGACTTCTTCATAGGTAGGAGTACTATTGCCGCTGTCAGTATCAGTAGAGACTACTGAGTCCTTAATCGCGTCAATAATTCTCGGTTCAGATTCATCTGCGACTTCCATCACCGGCACAATGCCATTTAAGATGGAGCCACGTTCTGTAAGGTTATGTACCAATTTAACCGCGTAGGTCATATCAGAGCCTTCGATGTTCCCAGTTTTGGGTAAGGTATCGAACGCTTCATCAAGTTCATCAACCAATCGGTCAAACACAGTGTGTTGGAATGACATTGAGTAAACGTAATCACGAATAGCTCTTATTGGCTTGAAAGTTCGCTGAATCATTGAACTTTTACCAATAATTTTTTCATAAACAACAACAGCTTGCTCCGCGACGTTATCCAAAATCCCTTCCACGATGTAATCAACAGCTTCCTGTTGGTCATCATTGAAATAAGGTTTGAAGGCCATCGGCGGCAACACGTTGAATTGAAAACGTCTAAAGAAATCATCTTTAGGAGTCTTCAATGACTCAATAATTTCAGCCATATCAGGGTTAGCTTTCTTGTGTTCTTCAACTATGGTGTCATAGCGATTATCACGGTCAGCGACTTCTGAATAAAACTCAGCCTGAATTGCCTTGAGTTCAACGAGTAGAGAGTCAAGTTCATCAACTGGAATCGCGGTAACGCGTCCATATCGGACACCTCGGGCTGCAATAGCGCGGCGTGCCTTAGTCTCCAAAGTGTTCTTAAACTGCAACTCAGAACGAGGAAACCACTCAATACGGGCTTTACGAGCAATCTTTGAATTCACTTCCTTTTCGTCTAAGAGAGTTTTAGCATTCGCTAACGTTTTCTCTCCATCACGGCCAGAAGTCGTTACATCGATAATCACAAGCCCATTTTCGAGTCGATTAGCAAATTCGCCATCTTGTTGAGCCACTTGGTCAAGTTGATTTTGAGCTACTGTATCGATATCGAGAGTTTGGGTATCGTTGATGTCTTTCATAATTCCTCCAAGGAATAAAAATTGGAGGGACTGATCCCGGTCAGGGAATCTAGTCCCTGAAGGGGTTCGGTAGGTTTGTTAAGGAGTAGCGAACCTAAGTTCGTTTTTGCTGAAACAATTAATCTGTGTAAACTGATATTGCTTCTTCATTTTCTCTTTAACTTTTTTGTCGATGTAGTTACGCGCTAGTAACTCAGACTGATGGGTTTTACGATAGAAGTTAAGCTTTTGGCCTTTGGCTCCGTAAACAACCAGTGTGTCGGCACCAATGCACGTATATCCCCACAGCTTATTACTTCCATTGTCATTGCAATGATACATTTTGAACTTGATTGTACTGATATCTAGACCGTCTAAATCCGATCTTGGCAAATCAGCATCATCACACTCTGAATCATTGCTTGTTACTTTTTTGATTGCTCTTTCAACCAGGTATACGGTTGATCGAGAATATGACCATTCTTATCTTTGAACACTTGATCAATAATCTTTTCGATATCAGCTTTGTCACGAGTGTCGCAGCCATTCCAAAATACATTATTAAACGAAGCACGCAGTGGAGCTCTATCACCATTAATTTGAATGTAGTAGCACCAAGACAAAACCACACGAGTTGAAAAAGCCGTTCCAATACCAGATTTGGTTGTTCGATCTCGATTAGGACCTAACATTGCATCACGCATAGCATTAGCAAACTGGATTAACTTCTTAAGTAACTTCTTGTGGTCGCGTAAGAACGGAAATTTACCAATTACCACTTTCTCTTCTACTTCCGTGCGTAAATACGGAAAAGGCACAACGAATGAACGATTTCGAAAAGCCGTATCCCAACGTCGAGACGATGGATACAAGCCAGAAATGTCCCCTTCTCCAGAAGTATTACCTAACGTTACAAAACGATAGTTCTGGTGTGGATAGATGATTTCTCCTGTGTCTTCAATAGACCAAGGTTTCGTCATCTCAGAAGGAAGGTGAAGTTTGGCAATAAAATCTAAAGACCCTTTATCACATTCATCAAGCAAAACACATTTTCCGTGTTTCATAGCGTCAGCGATAGGTCCATAAACATATTCCGTTTGACCGTTTGACAACACCCAGCGGCCTTGCATCTTCTCAGGGCGTAATGTCGGGTTAACAGACACCAGCACAGTGGGCCAATTAAGGCGAGCACAAAGCCAAAGCATGAAATCAGTTTTACCAGACCCCGTAGGACCAACCATATGCATGAAGTTAGGTCGTTGAGGTGAGCAAAACCAAGATATAACTTGGGAAAGTTGTTTTTCATCTGGAATATAACCTGCGATTTCGCGAGGTACATCTGGATGACGGTGTTTAGGGATCTGAATAACTGCCGTTACTGCAGCTGGGACAAACGGTTTGAACACGTCGGCCATACGAACAGTAATCATCTCTGAGTAATCAATTTCTTCAACAGTAGAAGTTGGTTGGTTATTCGTGTCTACAGTAGTCACAGGGTTAGCATTAGACATAGTTAATTCCTCCAGGAATGAAGTGTGGGGTTAAATTAATATGGGTAGTTAATTAAGGGGTTAAGCTGTCTTGAGAAAGAAAGCTTTATTAGCATCTTCAAGTAGCATTTCTGCTTTATGAAGAAGTTTGGGGTTATTCAGTACCTGAGCCTTTCGAAGAAGGCGCAGAGCGCGCCTTTTTCGTGCTGCAGATACATTTTTCTGGTGAGAAAAATTCATATCCGCGTACCTCGAATTATTGCTGATTATAAGCACGCTGACGGAAACTTCCGTTGCCTGCTTGTGGGCGGAATTGACGCTGTGTAGAGTCAGGTTGTTGTGCATTATTGGCATTCTGCTGTGGTGCATTATACGCTGGACCATTCTGTGGAGCGTTATTGTACGCAGGAGCATTTTGCTGCGGTGCGTTGTTATACGCAGGAGCATTTTGCTGTGGTGCGTTGTTGTACGCAGAACCATTGTTTTGTGGGGCTTGATTCGCAGCTTTTAAGCTTTGAAGTTCGAACTTCTTAACCATACCAAGAACACGACTAACGCGGAATTCATGTCCAGTGACATTATTGCCGTTTTTGTCGGTGTAATCGTTAGTAGAGAGTTCAGTTTCGACCATTAAAGAATCACCTTTGTCTAAACCTTGTTTGAAGTTCTGATCAAAAGTTTTTTGTGAAATTGACAAGCGAGCCCAGTGGGTTTCATCTTGCCAATTTTGTTGCTCATCTTTAAATGAACGAGTTAATGCAATTGAAACATTGTACCAAGTACTGCCATTTGCATTTTTCTGTTCAATCGAACCAACATTGCCGCCAAGCGTAAAGTTACACAATGAAGGTAGTCCAAATTGATTAACAGAATTGCCATCAATTTCGCCTAACACATTATGAAGTTCATAATAAGTATGCGTAAGTTCGCTGTTATTGTTACCAGTGAATTTACACGTCTTAAGAGATACTTTACACACATAACCAACACCGACTGGAAACTCTAATTGCCCATGGGCAAAAAGTTGAATCTGGTTAGTACGTGACTGCATTTGGTTTTGACCGTCTACCCAAGAGGTAACTTGATCGGCCCAGATGGTCGTGTTGCCATTCTCAATTTGAGAACCAGTAACTACGAATGCGATAAGGCCATTGTTTGAACGGAAAGGTTTCATAATTAATTCCTCATTAATAAAATAACGTGGAACTATAGATAGAGTAATCCCCTAGTGGGATATCTATAGCCCACTTTAGGGTCAGGTTTATGACTTAAAAAAGTCACTGGGGACATAGAATAAATCTATGGGAGAATTGCTATTAGCTCTCCAACTAAGGGAGAAAAATATCACTTTAAAAAAGTGAAAAAATTTCTCGGGTAAATCACCTATAGTAAACCCCAAGAACGGGAGACTTTTGTAAATTAAGCGCAGCTTTTTTAGTGTTTAACTTTTCCTTGAGTTAAGAAGCGTTCAAAAACTCATTTTTTAGCTGTTGTAGTTTTTCTGCCTGAGCTGCCGAATCTGGCTCTTCATTTCGCTGTTGTACGGCCAACTCAATTCGATCTGGAACCGCCTCTCTCAAAAATGACAACTGCTCTTTGAAGAAACACAGTCGCAAGTACTTCTCAGCTCTTGTTATGCCCACATACAACAAGCGACGCTCTTCCTCCCAATGCTTTTCGCCTAAACCATCTTTATCTGGTTGCGGAATTCTTTCATCTTGACAGCTCAATATCGCGACTTTCGGAAACTCTAGTCCTTTAGAGCCATGCAACGTAGCGATCACTACCTCATCTGTGCCAATCTTTTCAGCCTTTTTAGCGTTTATTTTGGTTATCCGGTCATGGAACTGATCTGCGGCCTTAGCCAAACTGCCAAGTGACGCAGCTGTTTTGGTTAGGATGTCAGCCATTGCGCCAAGAGCCGCAGGAGAGTTCATATTTCGTTGCGCCATCACCATTGAAATGATCTTTCGTTGATACTCGGCGTTGACCGTTTTGCTTGGCTCTTTTGGGACACCTTCATGCATGAACATTTCAAAAATTGATTGGGTGTGGATTAGCAATGATTGGCTTTGGGTTAAGGTGGTTACCGTCCCAATAAAGTCGATTCCATTTGATTTAGCACTTTTCGCCATATCAATCATCACCTCATCTTCATGCATGTAAGCCAAGAAATCTTGTAGATACCGACTGTTACGGTGTGTGAGCATCCACATCAACTTGATATAACAAATCACATCGGCTGACTCAAAGAAGCTCTTACCGCCGAGGCGCTTAACTTTCACTTTATGTTTGGACAACTCCAGCTCAACTGTATCGATTTCTTTATTGGTTCTAGCCAGTACCGCCCACCCGCCTTGATCGGCAAGGATACCTTCAACAACACTTTCAACTTGATGGTCTTCATCCTTAAAGCCATGACAATCGACAATACCGCCCTCCTCTACGTATGACCTTAATTCTTTTGGAATTCGTTCTACATTGTGTTGAATCAGGTTGTTGGCCACATTCAGTATTGCTGGTGGACATCGATAACAAATTTTTAAGCTGTAGGCTTTAGCGTTTAGATCAGCTTGCATGTTACGGAAGTTATCGACCCCTCTTGCATTTCGAAAGGCATAGATTGATTGGTCATCGTCTCCAACAACCATGATGCAACAACCTCGTTTAGCGTGCTCGTAAAGAAACATATATTGGAGATCGTCGGAATCTTGAAACTCATCAGCACATATGTGAGTAACGCCTAAAGTTTCTGACAGTGGTCGAATTGTTCCATCTCGCAGACCATGGATAACGTCGCGAGATATCTGATTTAGGTCGACTTTGCCCTCTTTTCGCATGATGCTTTCATAAGCTGCAAAAAGTTTCAGTTTGATAGATGAGAATTCTGAGCGAGGTATAGTTAAATACTGTCCGATCGTACTTATCGTTTTCTCTGCTTCCTCATAACTCATCGCCACATGACAAGCACGCATCGCTCGCTCAATATAGATGTTTAAGTGTCCACCCATAACAATCGTTTTATATGAGTTCGTCTGACGCCAAAGCTGCACAGCCATAGAATGAAAAGTACTTGGAAATACACGAAGAGTCTGACTTCTTGGCATTGTCGACTTAAGCCTACGTTTTAAGTTGGTTGCCGCTGCATCTGTGAACGTCAGCATGGCAATTGCGTGTAGCTCGGAATCGGTAAGCACCCGTTCAGCATAACGCACTGACACTTCAGTTTTACCTGAACCGGGCAATGCAACAACCATGATATGGCCTTCCGCATTAACGCAAAGATGTTGATCTTGATTTAACATATACGTGACTCGTACTGCTTCATGGATTTGAATATGTACATCAGAGTAGGAGATTATTTAGCTACAAAGTTCAATTAACGAAGGAAATTCACTTTGTTACATCGTTTCGACTTCCGTCACTAATTTTGAAAATAATCCGAAGCTTCCCCCCATTTCCCCCCGTTTTCATTGGCTGGTTTTGTGTATTTTTCGGCTCATGATGTATAAATGTAAGTAGATTTAATAAATACTCATACAGTTTCACTTGGCTAAGGAAGACAGAATTATGGACCTATTCAAAACAGCATCAGTCATTACCGCCGCTTTACTCATGAATGCATGTGCGTCCAATAGTGCAAAATACGAAGTACCGGAAATTGGCACATCAAGTATCGCGCTCCAAGTTACCCGTTCAGCAGGTAGTGGAACGATCATCGAAGACCAAACCTTACCTAAAGGTGCGATTTCAGATGTGGGGATCGGTGGCTATGTCGGCTCTACATTATTAGGGCTACCATTAGGCTCTATGGCAACGGGTTTCGGATTGGCCATCCTAGCGGATCAAAAGTACGGTTGGGATCGAAGAAACCTAGTTATGTACTTGGATGCTGATACTTATAGTGGCTTAGACGAGTATGAAATGTGTAAGGTTGTCATGTCTAAAATGGATGAGGTAATGGTTCCTTCATTCGACACACTTCAATCCTTTACCAAAAAACCATTGTCGCCAGATTCGAAGTTTTACGATGAAAGATACAATGGTGGTGAAAGCCTTTGTGTTGAAGGGTATCCACTTGATTCAAACGTGGACTCCCACGCAGCGATATATTTCAGAGGAGTGGACACTGCCTTCTTAGGGACGAGAGTCGGTGTACGGTCTATTTCGGAACCTTTCAGTACAGACGTGTTCGATGCTGACCTTAAAAAGCAGATCCCAGATACAAATGTCATCGCGGTCAGATTTACTTATTACAGTAGCCTGATAGCACACATGCAATACAGCGACGCTGAAACAACAGGCTTTGTAAATGCCAATGGTTTATCAACCAGCCCTTCTATTAAGCTCCCGACCGCTACTTTTATGAGTTTACCGATGAAGGAATATATCGCTGATTCTCAGTACATTCCTAACATCAATGCAGTGCGTAACAATGACACGGTGTACTATTTCGTTAAGCCGGTTGATGGACAGCAATTCAGTCAAAGTTTGTCAGAATATCACTCGACGGTCACTGAGATTCTTGAGCGAGCTAAAGACAAAAACTCGCATACGAAAGTTTCTACGCAGTAAGGAGGCCGAATATGGAACAGTTCATGACAGTGGTTTTCAAGTTTCAAGAGGGGGCGTCCCTACCCAAAAAGTTGACACAAGCGTTCTGCGCGGATTCGAAGTATGAAGATGTCGAAATAACCGCTATCTCGTGCGACGACGAGATCAGTCGTGTTGAGCAATTAGAGTCAGACGGCTAAATACTCTATCGGAATTAAAAGGGGTCAGGAGACAGTGATGTTTGATCGGTTTTGCCCTTAAAACTGGTAGAACTGGCTATTTTTGAAGCTAAAGTTTGATCGTTTTTCAGAGATTTACCATTCTCAAAGAGCCAAAAAAGTACAATAAAGATTAATCGCTTTTAAGCTCATTAATTAGATGGTACGCCCCACACCTAAACTACACTCAGCTTAGTCGCTGAACTTCGGGAGGTGCCATTATGTCAGCTATCAAAACAATCGGTATCGATCTTGGTAAATCTACCTTTCACTTGGTAGGTCACGACCATTCTGGTCAAGAGCTTTATCGACATAAGTTTTCTCGGACAAAACTAATTCAATTTATCTCCGCACATGAACCTGTAACTATAGCAATGGAAGCTTGTTGTGGCGCAAACTGGCTAGCTAGGCGCTGCCAGGAGTTTGGTCATGAGGTTAAGCTCATTCCGCCTCAATACGTTAAGCCATATGTTAAAAGCCACAAGAATGACTTCATTGACGCTGACGCTATAGCCGAAGCTGCGACTAGACCTAAAATGAGGTTTGTAACGCCTAAATCTGAGCAAGCGCAATTAGGAAGTGTGATTCGTCGAATTAGAACTGGCTACATTAGGGAAAGGACAGCTGTGATGAACCGAATATCTTCAATTCTTGTCGAGTTCGGTTTCAGTTTCCCTCGTGGTCATGCAAATATGAAACGGCTTTTTCAGTGGCTTGCTGACACTAGGCAATCAGTTCCTCCACTACTTGTTTTTGAGTTGCGAGAACAATTAGATCATTACAATCACCTCAATGAGAAGATTAAAGAACAAGACAAGAAGATTGAAACGCTCAATCATGACAATGAGCTGTTTACTTTGCTGCAATCAATTCCTGGTATCGGTCCTATGACTTCGGCCTGTTGTCTGTCTGCAGTATCCAATCCAAAAGATTTTTCTAACGGTCGTAACTTTGCTGCTTGGATAGGGTTGGTTCCATTCCAATATTCAACAGGTGGAAAATCGAGGCTTCTTGGTATTTCGAAGCGGGGCAACAAAGAGCTTCGCGAACTGTTTGTTCACGCAGCTAGATCAGTACTGTGGCGAGATGCAACTGCGGAGAAATATTTTGGTACATGGTTACTAGACTTGAAGCGTCGTAAGCCTTTCAATGTAGCTTTGGTAGCATTGGCAAATAAGCTAGCCAGAATCGCTTGGTCAGTTATGGCAACTCATAAGACTTTCGAAGTCAGAACATAAATCAAGTTTGCATATGAAAATGAAAGATGACAAAACGGTTAGACCACCAGATTGAAAACCTGTTGTCCAGAACAGCAACTAGAGTGCTTTCACATTTTTGAGGACAATCTGGCGCGGATCTCATCGTGGAGCTGAGGCTAAGGAAAAAAAGTCTCAATTAGACTCCGAATACATTAGCGCAAACCAGCTCCGTTATTTTGAGTTTTTACTTGCAAAACGAGGCGTAACATACATTTTGTCGGATAGGCGACACCTGTTACCAGATGCCGCCCTCCTAAGAACCGTACGTGCAACTTTCACTGCATACGGCTCAAGCCTCCACTAAGGCGTTATTGTTACCCAGCAACTCACAAAGCAGTGGCGACAGGATCAAACCATGAGTTACGACCTGTATTTTTCACCTTACGTTCATTGAGAAAACCTTCCCAAAAAGGATCGAACGGAGTCGCTTGACTCATGATTTTTACATGTCGCTTGATTGGCACTTGACCGATTTGAAACAGTCGGATCACGCCATACAGTCCATCCTTTTTAAACCAGCCATGGAAAATCCATTGCCCTTGATAGTTTAGAAAGTACTTGTGTGCGATCCATTTACGTCCCTTGTTTGGGTGACGCCTGACTGACCATCGCCATAACGCTAGAAACATCTGATGACCAACATAGCCGAAGGTTTGTTTAGCAACACAGTGGCGATAGTAGTTCGCCCATCCTCGTAGCTTTGGATTCATCATCTTAATGAGATCGGCTACTGGGATTGTTGCGTGTTTTCTAATGAGGTCACGCATGTTTCGTAAGAATGATAATACGTTGGATTTGCTCGGTTTAATGAGCAGTTTCCCTTTGTACTTTCTGGCGTTGAAGCCAAGAAAGTCAAAACCATCATTGATATGAGTAACGTGCGTTTTCTCTTCAGAAAGCGCTAAACCTCTTTCTTGTAAGAAAGCCATCAGTTGCGGCTTAATGTCATTCACTAGGACTTCCTTTGAAGACCCCGTGATAACAAAGTCGTCAGCATAACCTATAAAGTTTACTCTGCTGCCTGTCTTGCGAGCGATAGATTTAATTAACTTTTCTAGTCCGACAAGAGTGAGCAACATCAGGGTGGGTGAAATTATCCCGCCTTGTGGTGTTCCCTCTGCCGTTTTGTAGAATAGCCCTTTGTCTATATAGCCACATTCCAGCCATTGCTTGAGCATCCTTTTGTCTGTCGGGACATTATCAAGTAGCCACTGGTGACCTATCTTGTCGAAACAAGCTTTGATATCCCCCTCAAGAACCCATTGTGCTGCTCCCTTTTTGCACAGGCATTTGAAGCACTGCTGTATTGCATCGGCTGCGCTTCGGTTAGGTCTAAAGCCATAGCTGTTAGGGTCGGCAATTGTTTCCGATATAGGTTCTAGTGCTAGAAGATGTAACGCTTGTTGCGCTCGGTCTATCATACACGGGATACCTAATGGTCTAAGTTTGCCGTTTTTCTTCGGGATATAGATTCTTCTGAGCGGTTTAGCTCGATAGCCTTTTCTGCTTAGTAAGCTGACTGCCGCCATTCGACGTGCATCGGTGTTCCAGATGTCGCCGTCAATTCCTGACGTTTTACTGCCTTTGTTTTGTGATACTCGACGAACAGCGAGAAGTTTTGCTGCTTTCGAGTGAGTCAGTATCCACTGTAGTGCTTTCGCCTTACCGTGTTTACCTTCTCGGATTGCTTTTGCAATGCGCATCTGGAGCCTTAACACATGGAGCTCAACCGCTTTCCAGTCGATGGATTGCCATTGGGCGCTGCCAGAAGGGGCACTCACTTCATGAGAAGAGATCATCTGCGTTCCTTCTTAAATAAAGTTTTCCAAATCATCTTGCAATGGGAGACCAGTTGGAAGTGGGCACACTTTCGTGTCAGACATCCGTCTGTATCTGCATCATTACAATGCAGCATTCGCTTTTTCCAACCTCCTTTACCAGCACCGCTATCGGCTCTCTTCACAGACAGCTTTCCCGAAGGAACGATACTGGCTTACCGTGTTCCGCATGTCGCGCAATATCAGGGTAGATGCCCACTATAGTGCGAGGAGCCTATCGATCACGAAAGAGTATTGTCCAACCTCTTTCCTACTCCCATCGCCGTTTGGCCACAGCGTATTAACCACTTCCGCTGCTTCAAATATGACGCACCTTACATGGATTCACTTTCGTTCATCATACTGATTCCCTAGCACTCACCCAATTCGTGGTTATCAGGAGGAGCATTCCCTCACGGTTCTGCTCCCGTTTGGCACAGTGCCAAACTTCGTTACATTGTCAGGCTCGCTGCTTTATTCAGAGCCTTAGGGTCGTCTGGTGATACAAACGGTTCACTCTTATCGCGGTGAACAGCGCTTCATGCGACTTCACGTCGCACGGACAAAACCTTGCCAGCTAAATTACTAAATTAGAATGCAACGTATTAATTGAAGTATGGAAAAGTAACGCCTTGCTAAGCTGCCGAAAACCGTGACATACAATTTTGCAAAGCGAAAATGCCACGCGCTTGAGGTTAGATTAAGCAGTTTGTTGAATATTATTCAAAGATAACCGCATCACCATACGCAATAACATATGTCAGATTCGCAGTTGTCGGTAAGTACCTTTGATAAGTCCCTGTCGTTATTTTTACGTTGATAACACCTTCAGCTCCATGATCAATTGCTGCTTGTAATAACTTTGTAAAGATATCTTCAATACAATCAGGTAAACCCGCCCTAATATCTTCTACTGAATATTCAACCAAACCAATAGAATTTTTTATCTTTTTTCCGGGGATATAGTTCAATGTGGATACGCCTGGAACACAGGCAGAGCTTCCATTTTTCATAACACTTCTTTCCATAACGCCTCGCTAACGGGCGCAAAATTAGTTGTTAGCCATTTTTCCGATGAAGTGAAAAATGTTGAGACCATTCTAACCCATTACGAGATTTTTGAGATTTTTCCCAGAACTTGTCGCAATATACGCGATAAAACTCATCGACTAACTCTTTAACCAAAGGCAATAGACATTCGACTTCATCGACAACTTTGGAATAAAGCTTATCACGAGCTTTTTCGTACTCAAGAACAAAATCATAATCATTTATCTTTACGTGCCCCTCACACCAAGCCATATTCTTGAACATGCTATCGTCTTCTGTGAACAAGTTAATATGACCTTTATGAGCGCGAGCATTCCTGGCAACACGGAAGCTTTCACCCGAATTATCTATAACTTTTAATAATTCTACGATCTTGGGATGCTCAACTTTGAGCTCACGCTTTAAGCTTTTTAGATTGAGTTTGTGATCAGGTATATCTCTTTCCAAAGTTTCGATAACAAAATGAAATGCAATATCTCGAATGCTGGCAAACCTTAACAACGCCAAATCAGTTATAGATTTAAGCCAGTCATACCTATTAATTGCTTGCACTGATGAAGGTAAAGGAAGTTGTTCTACACCTAGCATCTGAGGAATAACACGTAGGTCTACAAACTGTTGTTCTAGAGATTCAAAGCGTCCATTTATCAGTAATGCGTAGGCCATATGAGGATCGTTTTTCACAAAGTCTTCATAACTTTCGTAGCCATAATGACCTAAGAAATACATACCCATTGAGTCGTATAAAGCCCCTTTAAAGATGGAGTCTTCTAGTCCCCACCAGTGATACTCTGTGTTCAAAATAACCTCTTAACTAAGAATTGGCTAACGCCGCGTTCCACCGCACGAGCGCAGCGAGATCCGGTGCAATGCTTTGTTATGCCTTTATATGATGCGTACATTTTGAAACTGGGCTGATTGTAAATATGGTATTGGGTTTAACCAAGCACCTTGAATATTGTCACAAGCTTCCTGTAACGCCAAAAATAACATAAGGAGATTCCCGTTAGGTGAATCGGCAACGATATGGGCTCCTGGATAAGGAGTTTGCGGGTTGTTCAATGAAAGAGGTGAGTTATCTAGTTTAATGAAGCCCTTATTTAGCAAAATTACGCCATCTAATGCCGTACCAGCGACTTTAGTTCTATTCTGCTGAGTTAAGACTGGCATCGGGATATTGTTTTGGTTATGCGAATTTACGATCCAGCCGTGTACGGTGCTCATTTGAGCAGGCCCTGCGTAGGCAACAACATAATTTATGACCTTTGGCGGCACCCAGCCTGTACTAAAACTTTTATTTATATTTGGAACAAGTGCTTTTGCATTGTTCGCAGCTTTAACAGATTGATCAATTCCAGCCTGATCAAGCAGGGATTTAACTTCAATCGTTGCCACAACCGATTCAATTAGAAACCCACTTACTCCACCACCAAAATCTAGCTTTGGATAATTTTTCTTATAGATAACAATGTCGTATTGGTTCCGTTGGGCTCTAGGGGACGAATTACTATCAATTATTTCCCCTGTACCAATCGCAACGTTTGAGCTGAGGTGGCCTTCTAAAAATTCCTTTATGAAAGCTTCTCTTGGAGTGCCTTTGTGTAGCGAGTGTCCGGCATTTGCAGGAATTTGAGAAATATGAATAAGAGAATTCTCAACTGCATCCATATGTGACTTTAACATTCATACTCCTTTTAAGGTATAACGCTTTATCGACGAATTTTTTCCGTAATTATATGCAACCAATAGTAACGCTGATAATACTCACGTTCAATCTCATGCCCATATTGCCTAGCGACTAGGATGTGAACGTCAGGAATTACCGAAAGTCTCCACATGACACCGGCGCCTCGGAAAAATACGATTTTCAACCCACATAGGCTCAAAATAAGCTCAGTCTGATCCTCTTTCATCGGATTAGATTTGATAGGGAAAACGTACGCCTCTAAAACAGTTAGCGCTTTTAGTTTAACGCATAATGGGGCATTTTTGAGTTGGAAAATGCCACGGGTAAAAATTCATCCGGTGAAGGTTTTGGACAAAAAACATTTTCGCAAAGCCATATATTAGCAAGTCATGAATAACTACAGGTATGGAAAGTCGCTCAACTTAGCGTTCATTATTGATGGTGTGGGTTAATTGTGATGTAGTGAATGATATAGCCCACGACATATAGGTGAGTTGAAATCAAGCTAGCCCCACCTCAGCGTGTAAACCTGTCGTTTAGATAAACTAGATCTAACTAAAACTAATTGCTTAATGGTAAAGTGGTTCACTCTTGTAATGAGGTGGAATCCCATGAAATTAAAGGCAATTTCTGTTAAAAACTTTCGCTTATTGAAAAACGTTACGTTATCTCTAGAGTCAGACTCTACGATTGTGGTTGGTAGGAACAACAGCGGTAAAACGTCACTAACCGAATTCTTGAGAGTTCTACTAGGCTCTAAAGGTGACTTCAGATTTGAAGACTTTTCTTTAAGTTGTTTGGATGGGTTTATTGAAGCCCATAGACTATTTGTAGGGGGAAATGAGCTTGGGGAAATAAGGGCTGTCCTCCCACAAATCTCAGCTACATTGACGATTTCGTACAAAGAAGATGAAGAGTTGGGTGCTTTAGGAGACTTTGTTATCGATTTAGATCCTAACTGCAATGAGGCTCAAGTTAACATCCTCTTTAGTTTGAAAGCTGGCAAGATAGAAGAGCTGTTTGCTGAGTCTCCAATTGAAGAAGACGCTGATCAGCAAAGTGTTATTGCCTCAATAAAAGAAAAAGTACCAACCTTATATGATTTGGTTATTGAGGCTCAAGATCCTTCGGATGAAAGCAACAAAAAAACCATGTCTTTTAGTGGTTTAGAGTCAATAATAAGGCTGGATTTTATTGACGCTCAGAGAGTCTTAGATAGTGGGGAAAAACCTATACTAGGCAAGGTTCTTGAAGAGTTATTTCAATCGGCCAACAGACATGAGATAGGATCAGAACGTAAAAATCTAGCAGATGTTCTCTCTAAAGCGACTAAAAATGTCGAGGACGACATCAACCTTCAATTTAATGGAAACCTCAATGCTCTCGCCCCAATATTTGATAAGTTTAACTATCCCGGTTTAGTCGATCCGCACCTACAAACTGAAACGAGTCTTGATGTAAACAAGCTACTCAGCAACCACACGACAATCTCCTACAAAGGTTATAACGGAATAAATCTACCAGAGAGCTTTAACGGTTTAGGGAGCAGAAACCTTCTATTTATGCTGTTAAAGCTTTACGAGTTCTACCAAGCATTGAGTGTAATGCAACCACAACCATGCGTGCACCTCATCGTTATCGAAGAGCCTGAAGCGCATCTGCATCCGCAAATGCAAAGTGTGTTTATTCGACAGCTAATAGAGATTCGTATGGTCTTCGATGATGATAACTTGTGCGACAGCCAGTATCTGGTCACCACACATTCGTCGCACTTAGCTAACGAAGGCGGGTTCTCTTCAATCAGGTATTTCTTAACTAAAGGACAAAGTCAAAACGCTTGCTCACGCTACACTGAAGTAAAAAATCTAAAAGAACTCTATCAAGGTGCCACGTTGAGTGAGCCTGATAAGAAAAAAAACAAAGAGTTTCTTCATAAATACCTGACACAAACAAAAAGCGATTTATTTTTTGCAGATCAAGCAATACTTATTGAAGGTACAACTGAACGTTTGCTCCTTCCAGAAATGATCCAAAAAGTGGATGAAAATAGTAACGGCGCGTATGCCCTTGGTCGTAGCTACGTCACTACAATGGAAGTTGGAGGTGCATACGCACAAATATTCTTCCCATTACTACATTTTTTAGAGCTGCCAACACTAATTATTACCGACATTGATGCTACAAACAAACCTGAAGGTTCGACGAGAAGAAAGAAATGCCGTGTATCTGAGAGTAACGGAACCAGCAATAGTTGCATTAAAGCTTGGTTTGATAGCAATGTGACTCCTTCACAATTGATTGCACTGGATGAAAAGTACAAGGTTCATAATAAACTGCGAATAGCCTACCAAATTCCCAATGCTACCGGTGATGCAAGTGCTCGTAGTTTTGAAGATGCATTTATTCTAACAAACAGCACTTTGTTTAGCGGAATGCCAAATGTTGGTGAAGAAAATCGAGAGCTAAAAGCTTGGGATATTGCGCAAGAGCAGGACAAGACTGACTTTGCGATAAAGTATAGTGTTGAAATCACCGACTGGGAGACCCCTCTTTATATTAAAGAAGGGTTAGAGTGGTTGGCTAGAGATTTCTGTACACCACCTTACCCGTTGAGTGAGTCACCAGTCCAGGAAATAGACACTGAGTCAGGTGTCGCTGAAACTAACGTCGTTGAGGTGGAGGTTCACTGAAATGCCAAACGTAATTGAAAGTGCAGAAGTAGCTGCTGAAGAAGCACTGCGCCAAATGTATAGCTGCATTAGAAACAAAAGGCACTTTAAGCTAGAGGCTGGAGCTGGGGCTGGTAAGACTTTCTCTCTTGTCAAAGGGCTTCAACTGATTATTGATGAAAGAGGACCGCAATTAGCTAAACGTTCCCAAAAGGTGGCTTGTATCACCTACACCAATGTGGCGACTGAGGAAATCAACACCCGAACTGATAGTAACCCCATTGTTTTTGCTTCCACTATTCATGGTTTTTGCTGGTCATTGATACAAAGCCATCAACCATTCTTGTGGGACTCTCTTCCAACAATACATAGCAAATGGGAAGAGATGATAAATGAGATCGAAGATGGTAAGAAACGGGAGGTTTTTTACTCAACAGGCAGACGCAGGTTAACTGATACAGAAGCTCATCTTAGTCATGATGACATCCTTCCTTTAATGGTTTTGCTGCTTAGCAAGGAGAAGTTTCGACGCAACTTAGTTGCTAGATATCCAATAATATTTATAGATGAATATCAAGACACACATAAAGAGTTCACCGAAGCTCTCATAGAATATTTTGTCGCTCCTGAGGATGGACCGACCACACCTCTACTAGGTTTTTTTGGAGATAGCTGGCAAAAGATATATAGAACAGGTGCTGGCTCACTAGCTCACCAAAATTTAACAGAAATTGCAAAAGGTGCAAACTTCCGTTCCGCCTCTAAAATAGTAGAAGTTCTCAACAACATGAGACCTGAACTACCTCAGATTGCTAGAGAAGGCGCTGATTTGGGGAATGTTTCTATATATCACACCAATAGTTGGCAAGGTGATAGACAATCTGGTGGTCATTGGAAAGGGGATTTGTTTTCACGTGACAGTCATGATGCCTTAGTTTTGGCAAAGCGTAGGTTAACAGAAGCTGGTTGGGACTTTTCGTCAGAAACTTCTAGAATTCTCATGCTTACGCATAAGGTGATGGCAGCTGAGCAAGGCTATGAAGCGTTAGTTAATGCTTTTTCCAATAATGATTCGCTCTTCAACCTAGAAAATGCTCATGTCAGCTATATGGTAAACACGCTGCTGCCTGCCTTAGAAAGCTTTGAAGAAAATCTATATGGGAAAATGTTTTTAGCTCTTGGGACAAATTCTCCCAAAATAAAGAAAGCTTCCGATAAGGCTGTATGGAAAGCTAACTTTGACGCATTGTCTAAACTGAAAGAAGAGGGTTCTGTCGGGGACGTGATGGCTCTCCTCAGGGCCATGTCTCCTTCTATTTTGCCCGACAATATATCCTTTATTGAGGACAAGTTGGATACAACTGAAAGTGACGAGATATCAGAAAGTAGGTCTTTAACTGAGCTAAAAAAACTCAGAGATGTGCCTTTCAAAGAGCTAATTACTTTTGAGAAGTTCATTAAGAATCACACACCATTTTCGACTAAACACGGAGTGAAAGGTGCTGAGTTTGATAATGTTCTAGTTGTTTTGGGCAGAGGGTGGAATTTATATAATTGGGATCAATTGTTTACATGGTTGAATACAACTTGCCCAGAAAACAAAATAGATGCATTGGAGAGAAGTCGAAACCTTTTTTATGTAGCGTGCTCCAGACCTAAGAATAACTTGACAGTGCTTATTACACAACATCTATCGGAGGAATCATTGGATCAACTAAATCAATGGTTTGGGGATGAAACAGTGAAATCACTATACTAAGCGCTTCTTACATAACCTTGAGAGTCAATTGCGTATTGGCTCTCTTAATAAGGCTCTTAGAGAAATAGTAAGAACTGTCATATTTAGAAACAGCCTAGCCTCGCTAATGTGAAGCACTGAATGAATTAGGAGCAGAATCGAGCTAGGAAGGCTCTTTGACAAAAGCGCCACATGTAAAGCTTCAGATCTATAGCAGGTCAAGCCTTGTTCAATACTTGGGATTTAACGTGGCTACGCAACGCTTAATCCTTATTTATTAACTTGCCGACTGCCATCACACACTGCCTTTTCTTTCGTTTACAGAACGAGATATTTTTGTTTGAATCCGTGTGGGGTAATTTTGCCCTTTTATTAAATAAACCAATGAGGTTTACCTAATGATTATTAACAAGATTTGGCTCTTCGTGAGCTACCTAGTTTTCGGTTCTACAACACCTAAGGAGGAATATGGCCGTATATTCAAACAAACATGAACTTTTAGACTTAGCTTGCCAGCTAACTGAAACTGAATACAACAAAGAAACACCCGACATCATATTTAACATAACTCCAGCGACTTCAGAACACATCTTGGACACTGACAAATGGCCAAATGTTAGTCACTTAAAGAATGGTTATGGAAACATGGATTGGGGTAGGATTTATAAACGCCAGGCGTGTAAATCAAAGCGTTTCCTGTGTGCTATTCACACAAAGCATGACTCAGCTTTAATTGGATTATTTTCAGGCCGCGTAAGCCCTGATAATCACGATGGAAGTAAGGTTTCAATAGATTACATAGAACGTAATGCAACTTACCCATTAGGTAAAGGGCATGTTATGGCAATTGCCGTAAAGCTCGCTTACATTCTGGCAGATGCCTTAGAGTACTGTAAAGTAAGAGTTAACAACCCAGCAAAAGGGCTAATTGATAAGTATAAAGAAGAGATGCCTAATGCCACGCTTATACAAGCAAGCAAGTATCACTCGTACCTTGAAGCCCCTGTAAGTACTAATTTTCCGTAATGAAAATTAAAGCCTGAAGTTGTTAGACAAGATATATTAAAGGGAGGCATAAACAGTTACTTCTGAGATGCGGCTAAAGTCGCGCTCAGAAGGATTGTTAGCTTTATTTGGAGATCTGTAGTCACCCGCCTTTTGAGCCTCAAGCATTGCCTTAAGTCTTTCAATAGCGTTTGATTCTTGTTTAGAAAACGTGTCATTTTTCATAGAAAATCCAAATATAGTAATTACGTGTAAAATTTAACCATTGAGATGGGTGAAAGTCAATTTCTTTCTTGTCAAACGTAAGTATAAGCTAGTTAATGCTTTATCGAAGGATTTTTAGTAATTATATGCAACCAATAGCAATTGTAATTATACTCAAGCTCAATCTAATGCCCGTATTGCCTAACATCTAGGATATGATCTTCAGAAATTGCCGAAAGATTCGGTATAACTTCGGCGGCTTCAGTGCAATACAATTTTCAACCTACATATGCCCAAAATAAGGTCGACATTGAATCCCTCTCATCGGATTAAATTTGATAGGGCAAACGCAAGCCCCAATAATGTGTAGAGTATTAAACCTAACCGATTTTGGGGCGTGCGACATGAGGTCGTATGCAGCGCTGTCCATCGCGTTAAGAATGGACCATCTGTATCACCAGATGAACCTAGGAGCCTGAATTAAGTAGCGGCTCTGACAATGTAACGAAGACAAGAAACTATCTTGTCGGGAGCTAAATCGTGAGAGAAGGCTCCTCCTGATAACCACATAAATCGGGTGAGTGCTAGGCAGGTAGTATGGTGAACAAACGTGAATCCGCACAAGATGCGTTATATTAGGAAGCAGCGGAAGTGGTTTTTACGCTGTCGCCAAAAGGCACTAAGAGTAGGAAAGAGATTGCCCCATGCTCTTTCGTGATCGACACGCTCTTCGCATCATAGCGGGCACCTAACCTACCACTGCGTTGTATACGGAACATGGTAAGCCTGTATCACTCCCTTTGGGAAAGCCGAA
>NZ_JBQKUM010000053.1:0-34595 GCF_054968605.1 Pseudoalteromonas sp. G5_S1_14_S5
GCTCTGGCTCTGGCTCTGGCTCTGGCTCTGGCTCTTCAGAGTGTAACTCATCATCAGACGCGTCAACTAAAAACTCTTCAGTTTCAAAGCTTTCATCATCTAATAGCGCGGTAAAGTAATCATCTAGAGCTTGCTCACTCGATAGAGCTGGTCGCGCTATTGTTGAATCTTTATTCTCGCTCATTTATCGCCAACCTTTCGAGATAAATAAGCAGCTGTTTATAAGCAAATACACCTCGGCTGCCCGATGCAAAGTGAGAAGCAGGCAAGCGCTTTAAGCTTGCGTCTCTGAACTTGGTATCAATCGGTACAGCTGATGTCCAAACTTGGTTTGGATAATCATCTTTCAGCTGCGTGAGAGTTTGCAGCGATGCCTTGGTTCGTTTGTCGTACATGGTAGGGACAATCGTCACCTTAAACGGTGTTTTACGAGACTTCTGCATAATGGTTAGCGTGCGAATCATACGCTCTAAGCCTTTCATTGCCAGAAACTCGGTCTGTACCGGAATCAAAATACGATCACTCGCCGCTAAGGCATTCACCATCATAACACCAAGAATTGGTGGGCAGTCGATCAACACATAGTCGTAATCGTCTTTCAACGCCGTTAAAGCACGCTTCAAGATTAACCCCATGCCACTTCGATTTCCCATCACACGGTCAAGTGTTGCCAGTGACATATGTGCTGGAATGATATCGATGCCTTCTACTTCGGTTTGTAACGTCAGTGGTCTTACCGTCTGCGCAGAAAACTCACTAAGCTGAAACAGATCGAACAAGCTAGACTTCACCGTATCTGAGTCGTAACCCAGATAGGTGGTCAGTGATGCATGTGGGTCAGTATCAACCAACAACACACGGTGCCCTTTTAGAGCAAGCAAGCCTGCTAGGGTCACTGTCGTGGTTGTTTTACCAACACCACCTTTTTGGTTTGCAACACTCCAAACAATCATCGCGATTTACCTAAGCCAACCCAACTTCAACCAAGATCCGATCCGCGATACGGTCCAGAGGTAGGTCTTCAGTAGAAATGCCAGCTTTTGCTACAGCTTGAGGCATACCATATACAACACAGCTATCTTCATCTTGCGCCCAGACAGTCGAGCCCGCAGTTTTCAACATGCGTGAACCTTCACGACCATCTGCGCCCATACCAGTCAGTATCATAGACAACACTTTGTCGCCGTAGATCTTAGCTGCAGAACCGAAAGTCACATCGACGCATGGTTTGTAGTTCATGCGATCGCCGCCATCAATAATTCTTAGGCGAGCCGAACCAGCACGACCATCAATCATCATCTGCTTACCGCCCGGAGCAAGATAAGCAACACCAGGCTTCAACACGTCTCCGTCTTGAGCTTCGCGAACCTCGATCTTACACAAGGTGTTCAAGCGACTAGCAAAAGCCGCAGTGAAAGTCGCAGGCATATGCTGAACTAGCACAATCGGATGCGGGTAGTTCGCAGGGATGCGCGTCAAAATTTTCTGTAGTGCAACAGGGCCGCCAGTCGATGTGCCAATGGCGGTTAGTTGATACTTTTTGCCCGAGGCTCTGAACTTCGCAGCACTTGTAGCAGCATGTCTAGCGGCTGGAGCTGCATTGGATACCGGTTGACGCAATGGCGTTGATGTTGAAGCTGCTGTCACTCTCGGAGCAATTGGCGCACGACGCATAAAAGCACGTTTAGCCGCAATCTGAATCACACGCTGTTGAAGTAACGCAACGGCATCATCGCGGTTACGTGCTATGTCTTCGAACTTCTTAGGTAGGAAGTCTAAAGCACCAGCATCTAGAGCATCTAATGTCGCTTTAGCACCGTCATGCGTTAGCGATGAAAACATCAAAATAGGCGTTGGAGACGCCGCCATAATTTCACGAACGGCAGTAATACCGTCCATGACAGGCATTTCAATATCCATGGTAATGACGTCAGGTCTTAGCTGTTTCGCTTTCTCTACCGCTTCCTTACCATTTACCGCAACATCGATGACTTCTAGGCGAGCCTCTGAATTGATGATCTCGCTTACTCGACGACGAAAAAAACTCGAATCATCAACGACTAATACTTTAATCGCCATATTTATCCTTAAATTAAATTCTTGACGCAGCCGCGTACTGCTTCAACAAGTCCGGCACATCTAGAATCAATGCAATGTGACCATCACTTGTAATTGTTGCACCTGCCATGCCTGGCGTACCTTGCAACAGTTTATCAAGCGGCTTGATAACCACTTCTTCTTGACCGATAAGCGTATCAACAACAAAACCAACACGTTGGCTACCTAGTTGCACGATAACCACATGACCATGTCCTTTACGTAGCTCAACATCGCCAGCTTTCGGTGCAAGCCAGTTCTGCAAGTAGAACAATGGAATCGATTTATCTCGAACGATGATGGTCAACTGGCCATCAACCACGTTAGTGCGGCTTAAATCTAGGTGGAAAATCTCGTTAACCGAAGCCAAAGGCAGCGCAAATGGGTGACCAGAAACACCAACCATCAAGGTAGGTAGGATCGCTAGTGTCAGTGGAACCTTGATCGTAATTTTGGTGCCTTGTCCCATTTCAGAATCGATATCAATTGAGCCATTCAGTGTGTTGATCGCTGTTTTCACAACGTCCATACCTACACCGCGACCAGAGATATCAGAGATCTGCTCTTTACTTGAGAAGCCTGGTGCGAAGATCAGATTGAAACACTCTTTATTTGATAAACGAGAAGCAGCATCTTCATCCATCAGACCACGTTTAACCGCAATAGCGCGGAGCTTATCCGGGTCCATACCGCCACCGTCATCAACGATAGCCAGTTCAATGTGGTCGCCCTCTTGAGAGGCAGATAGAATCACTTTACCGGTTCTTGATTTACCCGCCATCACTCGGTCTTCCGGCATTTCAATACCGTGGTCAACTGAGTTTCTCACCAAGTGAATTAGTGGATCAGCAAGTGCTTCTACTAGGTTTTTATCTAAGTCCGTTTCTTCACCGCGCATCTCAAGAACGATGTCTTTTTTCAAGCTACGAGCAAGGTCACGGACAACTCGAGGAAAGCGGCCAAATACTTTCTTGATCGGTTGCATACGAGTCTTCATTACCGCACCTTGTAGGTCTGCAGTAACAACATCTAGGTTAGAAACAGCTTTCGACATTTCTTCGTCGTTGCTATTTAAACCAAGGCTAACCAATCGGTTTCGAACCAATACCAATTCGCCAACCATGTTCATAATGGTATCCAGCGTAGAGGTATCTACACGAACGGTCGCTTCCGCTTGTTGCTTTTTAGCAGGCGCTTTCGCAGGGGCACTTGGTGTAGGTTCAACTTTAACTGCTACTGGTGCAGCTGGTTGCGGCTTAGGCGCAGCTTGTGGTGCCACTGGTTTCGCTTCTGCTGGCTTAGTTGCAGCATCAAGTTCTTCAGCCGATGGACCGTTACCTGAACCATGTAATTGGTCAAGTAACTTCTCAAACTCTTCGTCTGTCATCAGGTCATCACCTTCAGACATCGCCGAAACTGGAGCAACAGGAGGAGCTGGCGGTGGAGGCGGCGTCGAACCCGCACTTGTCGGGCTGTTACCCGCACCATGCAGTTCGTCCAATAACTTTTCAAATTCGTCATCAGTGATATCACCACTATCAACCACAGGTTGTGGCGCAGCTGGTGCTGGCGGCGGTGTTGGTGCCGCAGATGACGTTGGTGAACCACCTTTACCATGAAGTTCATCAAGCAAACGCTCGAATTCATCTTCAGATATATCGTCTACTGAAGAGACGCTGATGCTCGGACTTTCGACAACCGGTTCAGGTTCAACAGCGATAGGCTCAGAGATAACAGGTGCAGGCGCTTCTATTGGTGCAACTTCATCCGCTGATTCGGGCTTACAGAGACGGTGAAGTTCGTCCAATAATGCTTGTTCTGCTGGCACTAAAGGTTCCTGATCTTGCACGGCTTGGAACTGTGTATTAACAGTGTCTAGAGCCTGCAGCATAGTATCCATCAAACCTGATGTTACGCTGCGTTGGCCATTGCGTAGAATGTCGAACACATTCTCAGCACCATGACAAGTATCCACCAGCTCAGTTAATGCTAGGAAACCAGCACCACCTTTTACTGTATGGAAACCACGGAAAATAGCATTTAATAGGTCTTTGTCGTCAGGGTTATTCTCAAGCTCTACCAGCTGCTCTGATAGAAGTTCAAGGATCTCTCCTGCTTCGACTAAAAAGTCCTGAAGAATATCTTCGTCTAAATCGTAGCTCATACGTTACCTTTAAAATCCAAGACTGGATAACAAATCGTCGACTTCATCTTGAGAAGCAACAGCGTCTTCGCGCTCTTCTGGATTCATGATTGGTCCTTCTGGAGCAATCGATGCTTTCTTCTCTGATGTTGGAGTTGGCTCAATCTGATTCGCACCAAATACGGTGAGAATCTCAACCAAGCGCCCTTCAACCTCATTCACCAAGGTAATAACTTTGCTAATAATCTGCCCAGTTAAATCTTGGAAATCCTGAGCCATCAAGATTTCAGTCAGTTGCCCACGTAGTTCGGTACTATCGCCCTCTACTTGGACAAGCAATCCATCAATGCGGTGACATAAAGCTTTAAATTGTGCCAGCTCAATGCGGCCATGCATCAGTTCATTCCATTGAGGCCTTACTTGAAGTAAACACTCGTGTAGGTTGTCTGCGATTGGCATACAGCGATCGACAGCGTCCATCGTTTTATTTGCCGCAACTTCCGTTTTATCAATGACATACTGAAGGCGATCCCTTGCATCAGGGATTTCATCATTTGCGATAACGCTAATGCGCTCGTCAAAGTTGAATTGTGTCAAAGAGTCATGGAGGTCGCGAGTCAGACTACCTATTTCTTGAAGCATTGGATTGTCTTGAAGACTAAAGTTGTCTTCATAAATGCTTCTAACAAGAGAATCAGCACCTTGCTGCTCATCGTTTTCAAGCAGTTCTACTAATTTTTTTGCTTGTTCTAATGAAATCATCCTGAGTTCGGCCTTACTCCGCATATTTGTGACGCTTCAACGTTTGAGAGAAACGGGAAACTAAAAGTTAATGTCTCTCTAGAAGCGCCTAAAAACAGGTTATTTTTAATGCTTATAAGCGCTCAAAAATCTTATCTAGTTTCTCTTTAAGAGTTGCGGCAGTGAAAGGCTTCACAATGTAACCATTTACACCCGCTTGCGCAGCTTCGATGATCTGCTCACGCTTCGCTTCTGCTGTGATCATTAGCACTGGGAGGTGCTTAAGTTCAGCGTCTGCACGAATGTGTTTTAGCAGGTCGATACCTTGCATGCCCGGCATGTTCCAGTCAGTTACCACGAAATCAAATTCGCCTTTTTTCAGCATAGGTAACGCGGTCAAGCCATCGTCTGCTTCTTGTGTGTTGTTGAAACCTAGGTCGCGAAGTAGGTTTTTAACAATTCGGCGCATCGTTGAAAAATCATCAACAATGAGAATTTTCATGTTTTTGTTCAAATTAGCCTCCACTGAATAAAAATCAGTGTTGTTAGTCGTTCTGTGTCCAAGCACTTAATTTAGTGCGTAAACGCTGCATAGATTGGCTCAATATTTGGCTGACACGTGATTCGCTGACACCTAATACTTCCCCAATCTCTTTTAAATTGAGTTCTTCGTCGTAATAAAGCGAAAGCACTAGGCCTTCTCTTTCCGGAAGCTGTTTTATTGAATCGATCAAAGCTTGGCGGAATGACTCATCAGCAACTCCTTGAAAAGGCGCGTTATCTTGAGAGTCTTCATTCGGAGATATTACATCATCTGAGACGCCTAAATCTTCGATCCCGACCAGTCTTGAGCAATTAATATCAGTTAAAGCACTATGATACTGCTCTAAACTAAGTCCCATGTGCTTTGCCACTTCGGCATCGCTTGGGTCGCGGTTGAGAGTGCTCTCTAATTCCGCAATTGCACTGCTGATTTCTCGATTATTTTTATGAACCGATCTCGGTACCCAATCTCCTCGGCGAATGTCATCCAGCATTGCACCACGGATTCGAATACCGGCATACGTCTCAAAGCTTGCGCCTTTGGTACCATCATAGTTTTGTTGCGCTTCAATCAAGCCGATCATGCCAGCTTGAATCAAGTCATCAACCAATACATTAGGCGGTAATCGCCCCAACAAGTGATGAGCGATACGTTTAACCAACACAGAGTACTTCTCAAAAAAAGCCTGTTGGCTATTGTGATTAGCGTGTTGGTCGTAGGTAAGCGCTTTATTCACCAAATGGTTCCTCTACAAATTCAGTACGGTTCAGCAGCCTTTCAACAAAGAACTCCAAGTGTCCACTTGGTGTTTTTGGTATTGGCCAGGTCAATGCTTTATTTGCCAATGAGCTGATTGCCAATGCAGCAGGAGAGCGAGGAAACGCGTCGACTACGATTTTCTGTCTCTTGACTGATTGACGTACTTTATCATCTAAAGGAATACATGCTACGAGTTCAAGGCTCACATTCAAGAAACGCTCTGTGACCAAAGTCAATTTTGCAAATAATTCTCGGCCTTCGCGGTAGCTTCTGACCATATTTGCGACAACTTTAAATCGCTGAACTTGGTGCTCTCTGCTCAAAAGCTTAATCAACGCATATGCATCTGTGATTGAGGTAGGTTCATCACATACCACAACCACCACATCTTGCGCGGCTCTTGAGAAACTGATCACCATGTCCGAGATACCAGCCGCGGTATCTACTAACAAGATGTCCATCTCGTCTTCGAGTGTACCAAATGCGCGAATCAAACCAGCGTGTTGTGCGTGCGATAGCTCTGTCATGCTCTGAGTGCCTGAAGTCGCTGGAATAATTTTAATTCCGTGCGGACCTTCAACAATCGCATCTTTGAGTTCACACTCACCCGCTAACACATGTCCAAGGTTTCGCTTAGAGCGAATACCCAGCATAATATCGACGTTTGCAAGGCCTAAGTCGGCATCAAGCACCATGACTTTTTTACCTTGGCGCGCCATACAAATAGCCATGCCTAACGTCACGTTAGATTTACCAACGCCACCTTTACCGCCCGTTACCGCAATAACTTTGGTGATGGAAGGCTTGGTTAAGCGACGGAGGCCGCTAGCTTGATCGTGTATCATATTTTCATTCATATTTATCCGCCGCCTAGAGCCCTTCAGAATCGCTATTCCAGTAATGAGGTTCATTCTCTGTAGATTTCTCTAATAGCTCATTTGCCTTAGCAATCATGTACTTTGGTTGAGCTATAACGATATCTTCAGGAACTCGTTGACCATTTGCTATGTAAGCAACTGGTAATGCATTTTGTATTACGACACTGATGAATTCACCAAGACTGAGGGATTCATCCAATTTAGTCATGATGCATCCCGACAACGGGATTCTTCTAAAGTGTTCAATTGTTTCTTGTAGTACTTTGCGTTGCGCTGTAGCCGGCAAAACAAGGTAGCTATTGATAACGGAACCACTCTCTTGCATCAATGTGTCTAACTGCTCAGATAGGCGAACATCTCGTTGTCCCATACCTGCAGTATCGACCAGAATCAGGCGACGATTACGTAACTGGTATATTACATCGGCCAGTTCGCTAGAATCTTTAGCAACTCTTACAGGACACCCCATAATTCGACCATAAATCGATAACTGCTCATGTGCACCTATGCGATATGTATCCGTTGTCACTAGTGCTACGTTGTCTGCGCCATATTCCATGGCAGCGCGAGCCGCAAGCTTTGCAACCGTCGTCGTTTTACCCACGCCAGTTGGGCCAAGTAGAGCCACAATTCCGCCGCGTTTTAAAATGTCTTTTTGTGTCACGGAGATCTGGTCAGCAACCAAGGCTAACAACGCCTTCCATGCACGAGCTGGTTTGGTATCTTCTGGAATGTAACAAGCCATCTGATCAGCAAGCTCTGCAGACACGCCCATACGTTCCAGACGTTTGATAAGCATGGCTCTCAGCGGTTCACGACGTTCAACCTCCTGCCACATCAGTCCTGACACTTGATGCTCTAACAGACGGCGAATTGAGGTCATCTCTTCGCGCATCGTTTCCATTTCAGTATCAGAACCTTTGGATTGACCACTGTCACGGCCGCGATCATAGCGAGTCGGATCTAAGCGAGGCGTAGGGCGCTCAACTCGGCGATCTTCAGCAATCAACTTAGAAAGACCGGTTTCGCGAGCAAATACTGAATCTAGGCTACCGCTCGATGGCTGGCTGTTGTGCGACAAGTGGCTATTGCTAGATTGGCGATTGAGTAACGCAGACAGAGAGTCTTCGTTTTCAGCGCGGTGCTGAGGTTCATCGTCCGTACCATGACTGTATTGCCTAAGCATGTTTGCAAAGCGCTTAGTCATTGAGCGTCCACCTTCAGAATTTGACTGAAGGCTTACCTTGTCATCATCTAATTCGCGACGTCCTGCCGGAGATGAGGGAGCGGCTATTTGCCTATATTGGCTATGCGCAGGCTGCTGAGGTTTGTTGATTCTTGGGCTCTCTGCTGACAGGCTAGATTCGCCATCAATAGCGGCAACAATTTCCACGCCACCTGCGACCTTTTTGTTAGACATGATCACAGCATCCGAGCCAAGTTCTTCTTTAACTTGGAGCAGAGCAGTTCGCATGTCTTTTGCAAAAAATCGTTTAATTTTCAATTCGATCGTCCGTTCTAATTAGGCGGCTTAATTACCAACAGCTTGTACTATACGTATCTGCTTTTCATCCGGTATTTCTTGGTAAGACAGCACTCTCAAACTTGGGATCGTGTTCTTCACGAATTTAGCTAGAGTCGAACGCAACACGCCTGAAGTCAGTAGCACTGCAGGCTCACCTTTCAGCTCTTGCTCTTGAGTCGCTTGGCTAAGAGAGGTCTGTAAACGTTCCGCTAAACCAGGTTCAATACCAGCAGATTCTCCGCCGGATGCCTGCATAGTTTGATGCAAGATTTGTTCCAACTCAGGAATTAGGGTTATTACAGGCAACTCTGGCTCTATCCCATTGATTTCCTGAACAATTAGTCGTTTCAATGAGATACGAACTGCCGCTGTTAATATGTCAGGTTCTTGACTCTTGCTCGAGTACTCCGACAAAGTTTGGACTACGGTTCGGATATCACGGATTGGGATGGCTTCGTTGAGCAGATTTTGTAGCACTTTCACGACCACACCAAGCTGCAGTTGATCCGGTACAAAGCCTTCAACCAACTTAGGTGTTGAGCGACTGAGCATCTCAAGTAGGTTCTGAACCTCTTCATGACCAATAAGCTGCGACGCATTATTAGTAAGCAGCTGGCTAAGGTGGGTTGCTAACACGGTCGACGAATCAACCACTGTGTAGCCGAGAGCCTGAGCGTGTTCACGTTGTTCCTCACGAATCCATACCGCTTCTAGACCAAATGCTGGATCGATAGTCGGCTCACCTTCGATCATCCCGTACACTTGACCTGGGTTAATCGCGAGCTCCATATCCGGCTTTATCTCAGCCTCACCCACCGCAACACCCATCAAGGTAATTCGGTAGCTGTTTGGTGTCAGTTCTAAGTTGTCGCGAATGTGCACTGCTGGGATCAAGAAGCCGAAATCTTGAGACAACTTCTTACGCACACCTTTAACGCGTTCTAGTAGTTCGCCGCCTTGGTCTCTGTCTACCAGAGGAATCAAGCGATAGCCTACCTCAAGGCCAATAATATCAACAGGTTGTACGTCATCCCAAGAGAGCTCTTTTTGCGAACCTGTCTCTCCACTAGCCTCAACAGCCGCAGGGAGATTCGGCTCCAATGCCTTCTTTTTCTGTTTCTTATCGATGTAATAAGCCGCACCACCAGCAACCGCAGCTAAGCTCAAAAACGCGAAGTGTGGCATACCAGGGACAATCCCCATCACGCCAAGAATGGCCGCAGTGATCATCAAGGCTTTTGGATTGTCGAACATCTGGAAGATGAGCTGTTGGCCCATGTCTTCATCGGTATTTTGACGCGTTACCATCATCGCAGCAGCGATCGACAGTAATAAAGATGGAATTTGTGCAACCAGACCATCACCGATAGTCAGTAGAGTATAGATTTCGATAGCTTCACCGAAACCTAAATCAAATTGAGCCATGCCGATGCTCAAGCCACCAATGATATTGATGAACAGGATCAAAATGCCCGCTATCGCATCACCTTTAACGAACTTCGAAGCACCATCCATCGAGCCGTAGAAATCGGCCTCTTTGGTTACTTCAAAACGTCGCAGACGTGCCTGATCTTGATCGATCAAACCCGCATTCAAATCGGCATCAATTGCCATTTGCTTACCCGGTAACGCATCCAAGGTAAAACGCGCACTTACTTCCGAGATACGGCCTGCACCTTTGGTAACAACCATGAAGTTGATGATCATTAAGATCAAGAACACCACTAAACCAACCGCATAGTTACCACCGATAACTACGTTACCGAAAGCTTCAATCACGTTACCCGCAGCATCGCCACCTTCGTGACCGTGCAGTAGAACCACACGAGTAGACGCAACGTTCAAAGCCAATCGAAGCAGAGTTGCAATAAGAAGGACGGTCGGGAAAGCGGCGAAGTCTAAAGGCCTTCGAGTGTAAACCGATACCAGTAACACAACCATAGCGAGTGCAATGTTGAAGGTGAAAAACATATCCAGCAAGAACGCAGGAATCGGCAACACCACCATCGCCAGCGTGGCAAGTACCATAACAGGCGCACCAATCGCAGGCATGGCACGGTTAGGAATTTTTGGTAGCTTGTCCGCAAAAGGCAGGGAGAATTTCATAAATCTAGATAGTTTCGCTAAGTTGTCGCCACTCGCCAACAAGTCGGGCTTTGGGCTAAGCTATGTTGCCAACGTAACAGCAACAAGGTTTATTATAGATCAGGTTTACCATGACCGGCTTATAATGTTCGGGATTAACATAGCAAACACTGTACCAATATCGAACGTCAATTTGTCAGCGCTTTGTTGGCAAAAAGAAGCTAATGAGTGCCTCTATTATCAAGCTTCATAAGGCTGAGCTCAAGTAATTGATCTAATGACGTAAATCAGGTGGGATCGACATATTAGAATCTTGCAGTTTTGGCCTCTCACCACCACGTTTTCGATACTGTTTTAGCTGGAACACATATGCAAGCACTTGAGCTACAGCGGTAAACAGACCGTCAGGAATTTGTTGTTCGAGCTCAGTTGTGTGATAGAGCGCCCTCGCTAGCGGTGGTGCAGGAACAATATAGATATCATGTTCTCGAGCGATTTCACGGATCTTCATCGCCATATGGTCAACACCTTTGGCAACCACAACTGGCGCTTTATCTTGATTCTGCTTGTAGCGTAACGCCACCGAGAAGTGCTCCGGGTTGGTGACAATCACGTCCGCTTGAGGTACATCAGCCATCATACGACGCTGAGCGGCTTCCCTTTGCAACATACGAATTCGACCTTTCACTTCAGGCTTACCTTCAGTGTCTTTGAATTCGTCTTTCACTTCTTGCTTGGTCATCTTCAATTGATCGGCGTGTTGCCAGATCTGGAATGGAATATCGATGGCCACCACAATCAGCAAAGAACAACTGATTAGGAGAATGAAGTTAAGCAAGATATCTAAGGCGTGAAAGATATTCTGTGGATAGACATCCATGCTCAGCTGCATTAAGTCATGTTGAGACGCCTGAATCAGATAAACTGCCATCCCCGATACCAGCGCCACTTTCAAAATCGATTTAATCAGTTCAACCCAGCTATGCAGGCCAAACATACGCTTGATACCACTGAGAGGATTGAGCTTAGACGCCTTTGGCATCGCAGCTTGCATCGAAAAGTTAATCCCGCCAACCCCTGCTGCGCCAATAACAGCCGCAATAAACAAGGTTATCAGAATTAAGAACAGCGGAAACAGCAAGTTCACCAATGAACCACCAGCAATTTCCAGTAATTTGTTGGTATCAAAGATTTCATCGCGGCTTAAAGAGAACAGACGTTGCATGGTCTCGAACAGCGCCTTTGCTATCGATTCACCAAACCACATGAGTGCAACGGCACCGACAATTAATACCGATGCTGACGCCAGCTCTTTTGACCTTGCAACCTGCCCTTTCTCTTTGGCCTGTTGCAAGCGTCTGGGCGTGGCGTCTTCTGTGCGTTCTTGACCGTCTGACTCTGCCATTTCAGTCTCCTAGCAATCTAACCGGATGAGACGACATATCTGTTGCTCGCCTTGCATCCAAAATAGCTCATAGTGACTATATAAGCCGCCAAGGATGTACCAACAAAGTAACAGACCCACGAGTAGCGCAAAGGCAAAACCCAAAGAAAAGATATTCAGCTGAGGCGCGGCACGTGTCATTACACCGAATGACAGGTTTATCGTCAGCAGCGCGATAATTCCCGACAGCGACATAGCCAATGCCGCTTTGAACATGATGCCGAGCCATAATGCCAGCTCTCGAAAATCGACCGAGGTCAGAGAGCCACTGCCAATCGGCAGAGTTTTAAAACTGAATACCACCAGCTGCAACATCTTCAAGTGACCATCGGTCGCCAAGAAGAACATAGTCGCAAGTAGCATGAAGAGCTGACCCAATACAGGCGTGTTCTGACCGTTTGCCGGGTCGACCATAGAAGCAAAACCCAAGCTCGATTGCATACCAAGGATTTGACCGAGCATAACAAAGGTTTGAATCATAAACTGAGTGACAAAGCCCATCGCCACACCAATCACAATTTGCTCGAAGACAGTCAGGAAGCCTTGGAAAGAGAGCAGTTCAATCTCTTTGGGAACTGCGGGAATCGCAGGCATTACTGCGAAGGTAATCGCCAACCCTAAATACAGACGAATGCGCGGCGACACAAAGCGTGCGCCGGTAACCGTCATCACCATCAGCATGGCTGAGATGCGAGTGTAAGGCCAAAAATAATTGGCTAACCACTCTAGTACAAGGCTCGTTGGGTATTCCATATCGGTTTAATACAGAACTTGAGGTAAACGTTCAATGAGTTCAAAAAAGAACTCCATCATCATCTGAGTCATCCAGTGCGCAAACAGCATCAAGGCCAATAAAGTCACGATCAAACGCGGCAGGAAACTCAATGTTTGTTCGTTGATAGAGGTCGCTGCTTGGAAAATAGCTACGACCAAACCAATAAGCAAGCTGGGAATAATGATGGCGCAAACCATGATTAACACCATCCAAAGTGCGTCTCGGAACAACTCTACGAATATTTCAGGATTCACGATGTCCCCCAGCTACAAGGCAAAGCTGCCGGCGAGTGTAGAGAGTATCAGGTTCCAACCATCAACAAGAACGAACAGCATCAGCTTAAACGGCAGCGATACGATCATGGGTGACAACATCATCATACCCATCGCCATCAATACCGACGCCACCACCAAGTCGATGATCAAAAACGGCAAGAACAGCATAAAGCCAATCTGGAACGCGGTTTTGAGTTCAGAGGTGATAAACGCAGGAATCAACACTGCCATTGAAACGTCTTCAGGATTGGTCACTTCCGAACCTGAGATCTCAACAAAAGTCTCTAAGTCCTTGACTCGGGTCTGTTTTAGCATGAATAATTTAATCGGCTCTTGGGCAACATCAAATGCTTGTCGTGCGGTGATCTGCTCATTCAAATAAGGTTGAACCGCTTGCTCATTCACCTGATTGATCACCGGTGACATGATGAAGAAAGTCAAGAATATCGCGATACCGATGATAACTTGGTTCGATGGTGTTTGTTGCAGACCCATTGCCTGACGCAGGATGGACATCACCACCACAATACGGGTGAACGAAGTCATTAAAATAACCATTGCCGGCAAGAAGCCAAGCATGGTCATCAACGCAAGAATTTGCAGGTTGATCGAGTAGTCTTCACCACCGTTCGCATTGGTCGTCATGGTGAAAGCAGGTATGCCGCCCCCGTTACCTGTCAAGCTGCCAGTAGTCATGGTGGTCGATTTGGCTTGGTCTTGTTCCATCGTGCTGATGGTGACCGACTCTGAGCCCGCGGTGTTGGCTGGAATAACAGTGCCGTTTTCAGCCTGTGCAAATACCGACACACTAAACAAAAGGGTACAGAAAAGAGTAAACTGAACCAGCAGCACGTTCACCGCACGGAAAGCTCCGGTTTGGTAAAAGTCAGATGAGTTCAAGAGTCCATTATTTGTTTGCATCTTTTTTCATGAGCTGGGAAAGCTGACTTGAGAATGTACTTTTTTCCAGCATCTCCTGAGTAAGAGGTTTATCAAGCTTGGAGATCAGCTGAATAGATTGAGTGGTAATACCCACTAAGAACTGTTCATCGCCCGCTTGCACAATAGCGATACGCTCTTTTGTGCCCACAGGGATTTGTCTAACAATCGCCAAGCCTTGTTGATTAGACATCGCTGGCACTTGCATGCGCTTAAGCAACCAAGCAATAAATAAGATGAAGGCTATAACGAAAATTAGCGACCCAAAAGTGGTCGCTAAATCAAGAGAAGGTGGCGTTGCTGCAAGGGCAACAGAAGGAATTGAGAGTAGCCCCATTCCGACTATTACTCGAGATAAGCTCTTCAACCCTTGAGCAAAGTTCGTCAACCTTAGAGACGATAAGCGCATTAACGTAGCTTCTTAATACGTTCTGTTTGGCTAATTACATCGGTCAAACGAATACCAAATTTATCGTTCACAACAACCACTTCACCGTGAGCGATCAGAGTACCATTAACCATCACATCCAGTGACTCACCAGCAATACGGTCTAACTCTACAACCGAACCTTGGTTCAATTGCAGAAGGTTACGGATACTGATCTGAGAGCGGCCAACTTCCATAGAAATGGTGACTGGAATATCCATGATGGTATCCAGTTTGCGGCGCTCGTCTTCAGAAATCGGAGACGATGAATCAGTTAGCTCATCAAGTGGTGCCGCAAGCACATCGTCAACATCAATTGACGGTACAGAAGGGTCTTCACCAAGCGCTGCGGCCCATTCGTCTGCTAGCTTTTGATCTTCACTAGGTTCCATTACCAATTCCTATACTTTTATCTATTTTGCTATTCGTTATCATCGCTATTTTCTAGTTCAGACATTAAGTCTTTGCCTAGGAAAGCGAGATCAGTTTTGACCACATGAGGTCTTTCAATTTTTTCAGAAATCTGTACCGCGAGTTTTTCACCCGAGCGCCCCATCTTTACACGGTAGGTCGGTAACTCTTCTACAAACATGGTCGCGTGCTCAGGCATGTTCATTGGAATGACATCACCAGGGCGCAGCTCCATTAAGTCACGTAGTGAGATATCTTGCTCTAGAAGGTTGACGCGGAAGTTAACAGGCACGTCCATGATTTCATCACGCAGTGCCGTGCTCCAACGAACATCCGTTTCCATTTTGTCTGATTGAACACCCGCATCAAGCAGTTCACGGATCGGCTCAACCATAGAGTAAGGCATGACTACGTGGAAGTCCCCACCGCCACCATCCACTTCAATATGGAATGAGCTCACAACGATCACTTCGGTTGGGCTCACAATGTTCGCCATACTTGGGTTTACTTCAGAATCCAAGTATTCAAACTCAACCCCCATTACTGGTGACCAAGCTTCTTTGTAATCTTCAAATACAATCTTCAACAGCAGCTGGATAATACGTCTTTCCGTTGGCGTAAATTCACGACCTTCAATCTTGGCGTGGAAGCGACCATCACCACCAAAGAAGTTTTCTACAAGGATGAAAACCAGGCGTGCTTCCATGGTGATCAGCGCTGTACCTTTAAGCGGACGGAAACGCACCATATTTAAACTGGTTGGTACGTACAGAGTGTTTTGGTATTCACCAAATTTCATCATCTGTACACCGTTGATCGACACTTCAGCCGTTTTACGCAACATATTAAATAAGCTAATTCGCATATGACGTGCGAAACGCTCGTTAATAAGTTCAAGGGTCGGCATTCGACCACGGACGATTCGATCTTGAGAAGAGAAGTCAAAATTGACCGCACTGTCATTGTCGGTCTCTAAGACATCTTCAACTTCTTCAACATCATCAACGCCGTGTAACAGCGCATCAATTTCGTCTTGGCTTAATAAATCGGTCACAAATTACCTATTGAATTACAAAGTCAGTGAATAACACTTTTTCAATCACAGGCTGGCCAACAGCTTGAGCCAGACTTGCTTTAATATCTTCTGTCGCTTTGTCACGCAGTTCCACTCGCCCTGTTGGTGAGCGAAGTTGATCAACCGTTGCCGAAGCGAACGTTGCGAGCAGTGTGCTCTCTACTAGTGGAGAGTGGTAACGTGCCAGGTCTTCATTTTTGCTACCACGCACCATCAGCTGTGCTTTTATCTGAACTAGGCGATCTTTTTTATCGCCTGTTACATTAAATAAGAAGGGCTGAGGGATGTTCACATACATAACAGGCTCTGCTGCAACCACAGCAGTAGCTGGTTGAGACTCAGATTCCGAGGCACTATCATCGGAGCCTATGAAAAAGAACAGCGCACCACCAATACCAAGCAGTAAAACAACGACCGCTATAATGATAATAAGGAGCTTACTTTTTCCTTTAGGTGCATCTTGTACTTCTGCCATACTTTGCTCTAACTTCCTGTTCTTTCGATTAACTGACGGTTCTGTCTATTAACTAGCTGTTCTATCTATTAACTCAATGTGCTCAGCCTGAGATTAGGCATAATAACTAATTCCATCACGCTTTGATGCGACATTCAATTCAAGATTGCTACCACTATCAAGGTTTTCATCACCTTGGGTATCATTTGTGCGGTTAGAGCCTGATTGTTGCTCACCACTGTTGTATCTGTCTTGCCCCTGACCTGAACTTTGTTGTTGAACAGATGAATCGGCAAGCTGCATACCCTGTTGAGCAAGCATCTCTCTCAATCTAGGTAAGGTTTGTTCAATCACATCTCTCGCCTGTTGGCTGTTCACCGTAAAATGCACGTTCGCCACGTCATTATTCATGGTCATGCGGATCTTCATCTGACCCAGCTCTGGTGGATCGAGTCGAATGTCTAAGTTCTTAAGATTTTTAGACATCATCATTTGTACTTTTTCAGCGACCTGTTCGTTTGCTAGCTCTTTAGTCAACTGCAATGGTGCCTGTTGAGCGGTTTGAATCTCGGCTCGTGTTGGTGCTGAGCTTGCGTTCGCTGCACCTTGTACACCAGCCGCAGAAGCAATCTGCTGAGCAAATGTGGAGTCTTTCGAATCTTCCTTAGCACCGGCTTTGCCTAGGCCAGAAAGAGCAGCCGCACCAGCATTGGCCTTAAGTAACATATCTGTTGAACCCGCTTTCGTCGCGGCAGGTGCAGCATTCAGCGCCACACCTTGCGCGGTTAACGCCGGATCCAACGCAGCTTGTGGCTGTTGTGCTGCGACATTAGCTTGTTGAGCAGCTGCCTGTTGGGCTACATGCGTATTATTAGCGTGCAACATTGCTGCTTTATCCGTCGCTGCATGGGTGGTAACCGCATTACTTCCCGATTGCGCTGCAGCTTGTGCCGTAGTTTGCTGCGCAGCTGTCGCAACCGCTGCTGTTGAAACTGCCTCTGCTAAGGCTTCATTTGAATCTGTATTATCCCAATCAATAGCAACAGGCTCAGCAGAAGCATTGTTTGCGCCCGAAGCTTGGCTCAATAAAGCCGTTGCTTGTTGCTGAACGTTTATGAGTTGTTTATCCAAAACGTCTAACTCAGCGGTCGTATTAGCCAGCATCGCTTGTTCATCTGTTGTCAAACTTGCGCCACTTTGCTGCTTCTGCAGTAAACCATCAACAACAGACTGTTTTGACTCAATCTGAGCGTTCAGTTGATTGAGCGCTTTGGTGTGTGCATCTACCTGTTTTGCCAACTCAATATCCGCTGGAGACAGTTCTTGGCTTTGCCCAGCAACTGCTGCTTGTGCTGCATTTTTCTGGCTGAGCTCTCGGCGCATGCTTGCTTCAACCTGCTCTGGAGTAACGCCTTTATCCATCAACTGACGAATTTCATCATCTGTTAATTGGGAAACGCCTTTACCGCCAGTAAGCACAGCAATATCAGAGTCCACTTCTAGCGCGCTACCTTGATTCGCTGCGTTGGTTTGCTGTAGTTTCTTACCCACGTCACCTTCAACAGAGAAACCTTCCACAGAAGCTCCTGGAATATTACCTTGAGCTTTATCCAACAGAGCCTGTTCTAACTGAGACTGCTGTGGCAAGGCTTTGCCGTTCGGCGTCTGATTCAGCGTTTTATTTGCCTCATCCAACTGGCCTAATAACTTGTTTCCTTCATTCATCGCAGCCGCCGCTTGCGATGCTTGGGTCGATTCGTTTACCGCTGATGAAGCTTGACCTTGGGGTTGAGCTATCTGCTCCTTAGAGCCGTTGTTGTTAGGCAACTCATCTTTCTCACCCGCCTTGTTAGCGGTCGCTATATCATCGGCTGAATTCGCTTTCAGTTGCGACTCTGAGCTAGAGACAGCCTTTACAGGAGTTTTATCTGTGGCTTGCTCACCCTCAACTTCTGAGGCCACTTGCTTACTTTGTGCTTGGCTTGACTCATCTGTAGTCTCAGCTGTTGAGTTCGTTTTCTTTGCTTCATCTGAAGCTTCACTTCCCGTAAACTCTTGTTTAGCATCAGATTTTTTAGTGCTACCTGCATCATTTACCGTTGCTTTGCTACCACTTTCTTCAAAGCCGAGCGCTTCTTTAAAAGATTCAAAGAAACCTTTTGAGTCACCGGTTTCCTCCACCTTTGAAGCGGCAGAACCGGTATCCAACAACGAAGACGTTGTATTGGTCGCTGAATTTGAAGAAGGACTAACGTTCATATATACAAGCTCTATCTACTAGCTTTGCCACCATAAACAGGTAACAAAAAGAAAGTCGGATGCTTTCATACCTTTAGCAGGCACAAGGCGCAATTTTATATAAAATAGAGCAAGAAACATGCCTAGAAACCTCAGCTGATCACCATCTTAATAACGCCATTAGGATTCGTGGCTCAGGATCACATCTTCTTTCGGCTATAGAGCAAAGTTGAAAACTCATCCATTTGCTTTTGTTCTCTTTGATCCTGCAGTTTGGCTTTCTCTTTCTGCTTCTTTTCCATCAACCACTCGTAGGATTTGCGCTTCTTACGCAATTCCATCCAGTAGTTCTGGCAGTTATCGACCTGATTTTTAAAGTGATGCTCCGCTTCTCGCTGTTTAGAAAGCGTTTCATCCAATTGAGTTAAAAAGCGATTCAAATGCCCATATTGGCTGGCTGTTAGTCCAGCCTTGCCTCTATCAACAAGTTGCTGGCAATAATCTAGTCGATACTTTTCAATCTGTGCGACCTGTTCGTAATAACCTTGCAACTCAGCATTCGCTTTGTTGAGCGCTAATACTGCTTGGTTTTCTTGGTCTTTTGCTTGGTCGAGAAGAAACTCTAATGCGTTATCCATGACTAACCTTAATCACCTATTAGCCACCCAATACATGTTTCAACATGTTGACGCACATGTCGTATGGCACTGTTTCTTTCATCTTCTGCTGCAAGTACTCATCTAACTTCGGTTTCAAGGTGAAGGCGCTATCAATCGCAGGATCGGTACCCGGCTTGTAAGCACCAATCGACACCAAGTCTTGGTTCTTACGGCAGATAGAAAGCACTTGTCTTACGGCTTTCGACATCAACACATGTTCTTCGGTGGTGATTTGAGGCATTACACGGCTGACAGACTTCTCAACGTCAATCGCAGGATAATGACCCGCATCTGCCATTTCACGTGACAACACAACGTGGCCATCAAGAATCGCTCGTGAAGCATCGGCGATTGGATCTTGTAAATCATCGCCTTCGGTTAGCACAGTAAAGAAAGCGGTGATCGAGCCCTGCTCATCATTGCCGTTACCCGCACGTTCAACCAGCGCTGGCAACTTAGCAAATACCGATGGCGGATAACCTTTGGTTGCTGGCGGCTCGCCAACAGAGAGTGCGATTTCACGCTGAGCCTGTGCAAAACGGGTCAGTGAGTCCATCAGGAGCAAAACATCTAAGCCTTGGTCGCGGAAATATTCCGCCACCGTTAACGCCGTTTGACAGCCTTTCAATCGCATCAAAGGTGATGAATCGGCAGGCGCAGCAACCACAACCGATCGCTTGCGGCCGTCTTCACCAAGAATCTCTTCGATAAACTCTTTTACTTCACGTCCACGCTCACCGATTAAGCCCACCACAACCACTTGCGCTGTGGTACCTCGAGTCATCATACCTAGTGTTACGGATTTACCGACACCAGAACCGGCGAACAGACCGATACGTTGCCCTTTACCGACCGTCAGCAGGCCGTTAATCGCTTTCAAGCCAACATCAAGTGGTTCAGAAATTGGCTTTCGTGCCAGAGGGTTAATCGGCTCGGCACTGAATGATGCGCGTTGCTCAGTAAAGATAGGACCAAGCCCATCCAGTGGGTTACCCACACCGTCGATAACACGGCCGAGCAATTCCATACCCACCGGAATACCACTTTCAGAAGTCATAGGAGTGACGCGAGCACCGGGTAAAATCCCTGTGATTTGTTCACTCGGCATCAGAAACAGGTTATCACCTGAGAAGCCAACGACCTCAGCTTCCATCTGGCCAGACATGGTTTCAACTAAACACAGACTACCGATCGGGGCTTTACAGCCAGTTGCTTCAAGGGTTAGTCCGACTACCCGCACCAATTTACCAGAGGCAACGGGACGTGATTTTAGTCCTGCAACTTTGTATTGGCTGAGACGATTCGCTAACTCAAGCATTACGCATGACCTTGATGACGATTAGCACCACAGAAGCTCTGGATAACGTTCTTCACACGCTCTTCCATTCGATAATTCACACTCGACTCACCCGCTTCAATTTGGACATCGCCACGGTTGAGCGCAGGCTCTGAAACTAATGTCCAATTGCGGCAGTCCAGTTCAGTATCCCCATATGCAGAGCAAATGATCGTGACGTCTTCTGGATTAAGCTTCAACGTAATAGCGTGACCAGAGATCGGCAGCGACTCTACTGACTCTTTCACGGTATCTAGGATGATTTGTGGATTGGTCTGAACTTCAACGTGCACCACCTCTTTAACCATGGTTAGCACCATGTCCACCAGCTGCTTTTCAACCTGAGCGTTCATCAGCTCTAAAGGTTGAGCAAATTGATTCGCGAGCCCCATAAAAATAGCAACTTGTTGTTGAATATACTCTTGACCAGCGCTAACGCCTTCGAGCTTGCCGACTTCATTACCTTCGGCATGACCTGCGGCGAAGCCTTCTTCTTTACCTTTTTCATAACCTTGCTTGAAGCCAGCTTCCTGACCTTGATGCAGACCTTCTTGGTAAGCGCCTTGCTTGATCAGTTCGATTTGTTCTTCGGTCAGAATTAGCTCTTCTTCTTCGATCGCTTCTTCAACCGTTGGCATCCAACCCGGATCGTAGTTAAACGCCGTTTCTTTGGCTTGTTTACTCACATCAGAGGTGTAATCAGGTAGCCCCCATTTCTGAGGTTGGGCAACCGTATTATCTTCTTCAGGGCGAAGGAAGCCGCGTTTTCTATCACCTGACATATCAGTACCTATTTCTGAGTGAGTCCAACTGCTTTTAAATTCAGGCCGTTAAACTGTAATTAATCTGTGGTTCGAGGTTGGATAAATAAAAGCCCCAATGGTGAGGGGCTGTTGAGGTTTCTATATTAAAGGAACTCGTCGGCGCCACCAGACAGCATAATCTCGCCACTGTCTGACATCTTCCTCGCAATACCCAAAATCTCTTTCTGAGCAGCTTCTACGTCAGAAACTTTCACTGGCGGCATCGCCTCAATATCGTCTCTCATCATATCGGCAGCACGTTTAGACATGTTCTTGTAGATCTTGTCACGTAGGCCTTCATCAGCACCTTTAAGTGCTTTCTGGAGAACGTCTTGTGGTACGTCACGTAGCAGTTTCTGAACGCCTTGGTCATCCACTTCAATAAGGTTTTCAAAGACAAACATAAGATCTTGAATCTGCGTTGCCATGTCTTCGTCTTGATCACGGATTTGATCCATCAAGACACCTTCTACGTTATTGTCCATGTAGTTCATGATCTCTGCCGCAGCCTTCAGGCCGCCAATTTTGGCTGCTTGGGCACCAGCTTGACCCGCGAATTGTTTCTCCATGATTTCGTTCAACTCAGCAAGCGCCGAAGGTTGAACTTCTTCAAGGTTGGCAATACGCATCATCAGATCTAGACGTACACGTTCAGGGAACTGAGACAGAATCTCAGCAGACTGATCGGCTTCTAAGTAAGACAAAACGATGGTTTGAATCTGCGGGTGCTCGTTGATGATGATACTTGCCACCTGACGAGGGTCCATCCACTTAAGAGAATCCAAGCCTTTTGAACCGGTTCCCAAAAGGATTTGGTCAACAAGGTTGTTGGCCTTGTCTTCACCAAGAGCAGCCACCAATGCATTACGCATGAAATCTTCACTGCCCATACCGATGTTGGTGTACTTCTGAATATCATCTAAGAAAGCACGGTGCACAGCGCCGACTTTCTCCTGAGATAGATCCGTAGCTCGCGCCATTGCACTACCCACACGTTGAACCTGCTTAGGTTCTAGGTGGCGAATAATGCCGGCCGCGTCTTCTTCATTCAAACTTAGCAATAAGATCGCAGCGCGCTCATCACCTGAGATAGAGCCGATATCCACACTTGAAACATCAAGCACTTCACCGCCTTCAGCTTGTTGTGGAATAATTTCGTTAGCCATCTGCCATCCAATTCTTAACTACTTGAGCTGCTAGCTCTGGTTCATTCGCTACAAGTGCACGTACTGCTTTCAGCACGTCTTCATCTTTATGAAGGTTCGGTAAGTCAATGCTTGAACCAAATTCAAACAGCTCGCCACCTTCAATATCACCACCAATTAGGCTGGTCTCACCATCGGCACCGATCGGCATACCGTCTGGACCGTACATCTGCTCATCGTTGTCTGCGGCAGGATTAAGCAGTTTCTTCATCGCTGGGCGAACAAGAACTAACACCACCACAATAATAACCAACGCGCTCGCAAACCAACGTACCCAATCATTGAAGTTAGGGTGTTCCCAGATTGGTACATCAGGAACTACATCTGTGATTTGTGGTGCGAACTGCATGCTTAATACATTCAATAAATCACCGCGGCTTTCATCAAAACCGACCGTACCAATAAGTACTTGGCGAATCGCGTTGATTTCGCTAGCAGGGATTGGCGTGTGCACCACTTCACCCGTATCTGGGTTGATGGATTGACGATCTTTAATCGCTACCGATACCGTTTGACGGTTCACCGTACCAGTCTGCTTACGCTCGTGGCTGATAGTGGTGTCTAATTCGAAGTTTCGCGTCGCTTCTTTATGAACAGAGCCCTGACCAGTCATCGCGCCATCTCTCATCTGAGCAACATCTTGAGGGATAGATGCATCTGATGGAGGCTGATTGCTCAAAGCCCCCGGAATACCGGCGACAGTGTTGCCGTTGTTGTAATCTTCTAAGGTGTATTCGCTTCGCGTTGCCGGAGTGTTAGGATCGAAACGTTTTCTGGTTTGCTCAACTGCGCTGAAGTCGAGCTGAATATCAACCTGAGCCGTGTAGTTTCCAAAACCAAGGATAGGAATCAATATAGAGTCAATTTTCTCACGCAGTGCTTGTTCTTGGTTGCGCTCTAACTCATGTTCTTTACGACGCGCTGCTGATGTTGGGTCTTCAGAACCAGAACTCAGCAGTCTACCATGCTGATCTGTCACGGTTATTCGTGAAGTATTCATTCCCGGAACCGCACTGGCGACCATATCAACAATAGATTCGACTTCTTGCTGCTTGAGGTTAGTACCCGTTTTAAGTGTTAGAAAAACTGAAGCAGAGGCTTCTTGATTATGACGGACAAAAACACTTTGCTTAGGCAAAGCCAATAGGACATGAGCCTTGCGTACTGGCTGCATCTCTTCAAAAACCGCTTCCAACTGCCGTTCACGGCTCAGCTTGAGGCGCTCTTGCTCTAAACGCTGTGAGACTCCAAAGCCCATATCCTGCATAAGAATGTCATCACCTTCTCTCGTCTCTTGGTTCAAGCCAGCTCGAACCATATTAAGCTTCAGAGAATTATATTCACTCGCAGGTACAGAGATAGTATTGCCTTCAAGTGAATATTCGATCTTTTGCTGATCTAAGTAGTCAAGAACTGGGATCAATTCTTCTGTTTCGTAAGCCCCTAATGGACGCATTTCTGGCTCTTTTACCCAGAAAAACAGCATCACAATAAGCGCGACACAGATTGAGATAGACAGCACTAAGACAACCTGACGAAGTAAATCTAGGTCACCTACGGCCATATCAAATTTAGATGAACTACGTTCACCTAGATCGGGATTTTGTCCTTCTCCGTCCAGCTCAGCACCCGCAATGAGTGCGTGGTCGTTACCATCGCTCACGGTTAAATCTGTTGTTTGACTATTATCTGCCACTACTTAAATACCCAACTTATACCGGCATATTCATAAGCTCTTTATACGACTCAACCAACTTATTTCTAATTTGGATTGTCGCTTCAAAAGCCACACTAGATTTATTGCGAGCAATCATCACATCAGACAGCGACACACTTTGGTCGCCGCTATCAAAACGAGTTTGAAGATCCCCTGAGGTCTTTTGCAATGAGTTCACATTGTTGATGGCTTGCGTCAGCATGTTGCCAAAGTCTGCACCGACCGTTTGTCCTGTCGCAGCAGGGCGCGTGCTCGCAGCTTCAACCATCATTGCCTGCATTTCGCCTTGTAGACCATCTATTCTCATTTATTACCTCAAGGAGTCAAATTTATGACTGTCTATTTTGCTGTATTATTGACAGAGCAATTAGCGTGCCATACCTAAAGACGACTAGATATCGTATTACACTAGTCAGAAAGCTGACACTACTAATCTTTACTTAGTTTGGGATATCTATTCCAGCATCGCGCATTTTTGCTAACTTATAGCGCAATGTACGAGGGCTAATACCTAGTTTTTCAGCCATATCTTTACGTCGACCATTACATGCGATCAAAGTTTCGAGAATGATCGCATACTCTTGATCTCTAAGCTCATTCCCCAGCCCTTCACTGCTTGAAGCGATTTTATTGATCGGAGTTGCTTCTGCAATAGGCTTAATCTCTGGCGTTGCCACGTCGCTACCTTCCACAATCTGTTGAAGGCCACTGGCGTCTTGCCAATCGACTCCTTCAAGTAGGATATGCTCACCAGATATTTTTTCTTCTTCGCTCAGAATCAGGGCACGCTGCACGACATTATCAAGCTCACGGACGTTCCCCGGCCACGGATATTTGACGAGTTTGCTGATCGCTTGAGCTGACATGACCGGAACTGGCATGCCAAGTTTGGTACAGTGGCGCTCAACCAAGTGCTTCGCCAAAGGCTCAATATCACCTTTACGTTCACACAGTGGAGGCCAAGAAATTGGGAAAACGTTCAAACGGTAGTACAAGTCTTCACGGAAATTACCTTCAGACACATACTGCTTGAGATCTCGGTTACTGGTCGCGAGTACACGAACATCGAGTTTGATGCTCTTACGGCTACCTAAACGTTCAACTTCACGCTCTTGCAGCACACGCAGTAGCTTAGCTTGAAGGCCAAGGTCCATTTCACTGATCTCATCGAGTAAAATAGTCCCCCCCTGAGCTTGTTCAAATTTACCTGGACACGCTTGAATAGCGCCAGTAAATGCGCCTTTCTCATAACCAAACAGAGTCGCTTCCAACATATTGTCAGGAATTGCCGCACAGTTAATCGCGACAAACGGACCATCTTTACGGTTAGAGGCATTATGGATGTAACGCGACATCACCTCTTTACCTGAACCACTTGGGCCAAGAACCATAACATTAGCGTCAGTTTTGGCCACTTTATCGGCCAGCATCATTAGTTTGATACTTTTCTCATCAGCAACGATGGCATCACCATTGTCGTCCGACTTAACGGGAGCATAACGGCTCACCATATTTAGCAGTACTTCCGGTGCAAATGGCTTTGCCATGTAATCGATAGCGCCCTCTTTCATTGCAGCAACGGCATCTTCGATGTTGGCATAAGCTGTCATCAACAACACAGGGAGATTCGGCCAATGCTGCTTGATGTTTCTTAATAGTGCTAAGCCGCCCATGCCTGCCATCTGAACATCAGAGACAACGATATCGACGGAGTTCGATTTTAGTTTGACCAGAGCATCTTCTGCGCAATCTGCTTCTAGCCATTCATAGCCAGCAAGCGCGAGTGTATCGACAAGGGCCTCGCGTAGACCTTCATCATCTTCGACGATTAACACTTTGCTTTGAGCCATAGGATTCTCCAGTGTAAATTCAGTTAAAACTTATTAGTCTTCAGTAGAAGCGCTTCTTTCTAGAGGCAAGCACATGGTAAAGCATGCGCCATCGCCCTCTTCTGATATCAATTCCAGTCGGCCTTCATGTGCTCGACATACCATCTGTACCACCGCCAAGCCTAAGCCTGTACCTTGCGAGCGAGTGGTAAAGAATGGTTCCATAATTTTACCTTGAAGCTCTTTTGGTACGCCAGGACCGCTGTCTTGTACTGATATCTTAAGCTCGCCGTTTACCGGCCTAAAAAACACATCTATCTGTGATTCTTTGCCGGCAATTTGAACCGCATTCAAAACCAGATTACTTAAAGCAGAGGCAATCGCGTTGGCATTGCCGAACATTTGAGTCTGTTCGCCTTCCACTTCTTGGCAGTAATCAATTTGGTTCGATTTCAACGCCGCTTCTACCATTGGCTGAAATTCTGTGATGAGTTCAGCCACAGTAAAAGGTTTCACCACCTTGTTATCTCCGCCCTTAGCAAACAACAGCATGTCATTAACTTGCTTCTCTAAGTCATGAAGTCTATCCATAAGCTTAGATTGAAAACGTGTCTTTGTTGCCGGCGGTAGATTCGGTGCGGCAAGGTTTGACGCATACAACATCGCACTAGAAAGCGGTGTCCGAACCTGATGAGCAAGTGACGCCACCATTCTACCTAATGACGACAAACGCTGAAGATCACTAACCCGTGATTGCAGCAAACGCGTCTCGGTCAGATCGGTAATCAAAATCAGCTGACCTGTGGTAGAAGCAGAAATCGCCAAACGTACCTTTCGACCGTTCTTTAATGAGATCTCATGACCATCATCGTCTTTTGGATCAAAAGCACTTTGAATAACAGAAAACCACTTCTCTCCAACTAACTCGACGCCAAGAATGCGGTGCGCTTCAGGGTTTGCTTCTCTTACCTCACCGTGGGTATCTAACAAGATGACACCAGCAGGCATAACATCGAGCACTTGCTTGTAACGCTCGACCTGTTGTTCAACAGAATCTAGGTGTGATTGGTTTTCTGGTTCGTTAGATCCGTGCATGTCAAAAATTTGCCTCAAATACTAAAACAGCCTGACACGCACAAAACGAATCAGGCTATTTGCTATATCTATCACATAGTTAAGCAAGCAACAACTAGACTATGGTTTATCTTATCGCTTAGCTAAAGTGAACGATTAGCTAAAAATTTCGTGTTTATTTTTTCGTTTTTCGAAAAGCAGAACACTAACGCTGCAGATTGTATTTACGCATTTTCTCAACCAGAGTGGTTCTGCGCATGCCTAACATATCAGCCGCTCGAGCAACAATACCGCCTTGAGCTTCCAAGGCTTGATTGATCATATTGACTTCCATATCAGCGAGTAGCTCTTTCAGGTTAACCCCTTCTGGTGGTAATTCCTGAGGTGCATTCGCGTTGTCAGTCATATCATCTTGCTGGTCGAAGCTAAAATCTTCCGAGAACAGGTCAGCTAACGCGTCACGCTCTTGCTCTTCTTCAGACACAAAGCCATTAAACTCTGGTTGGAATTCAGGGATATCACTGTATCGATACTTAGTTGGCAAGTGGTTTACGTCCACTAAGCTATTCGGATAGAGAATAACCATGCGTTCCACTAAGTTCGCCAATTCACGTACGTTACCTGGCCAATCGTGCTCCATCAAAGAGTTAATCGCGCGAGGCGTAAAGCAGATGGGCAGACTACCTTCCGCTTCCATTCTCGTCATAAGCTCTTGAAGAAGAAGAGGAATATCTTCTTTACGCTCTTGTAAGGCCGGCATTTCAATCGGGAAGACATTCAAGCGGTAGTAAAGATCTTCACGGAATGAATCATCGTCGATCATATCTTCTAGGTTACGGTGTGTTGCCGCAATCACTCGAACGTTCGCCTGAATAGTACAATTGCCACCTACGCGTTCAAAGCATCGTTCTTGCAGAACACGCAACAGCTTAACTTGCATAGCCATTGGCATGTCGCCAATCTCATCAAGAAATAGCGTACCACCTTCAGCTAACTCAAAGCGGCCTTTACGTGCAGTAATCGCACCAGTAAATGCGCCTTTCTCATGGCCAAACAGTTCACTTTCCAATAAGTCTGGCGGGATTGCGCCACAGTTCACTGGCACAAACGGACCAGAGCGGCGTTTTGAATGATAATGGATGTTACGTGCAACCACCTCTTTACCGGTACCAGACTCGCCTAGAATCAGTACATTCGCTTCGGTAGAGGAGACTTGTTCAATCAGGTGACGAACTTCTTGAATACCAGCACTTTGACCCACTAGGCTGCGAAACAGTGTGTTCTTGAGCGCTGAAGAGACAACTTGAACCCCTTTGCGACCTAGGAAATCTTTGCAATGTCTTAATGCGTCACTTAACTGGGGGTAGTTTAGGGGCAGCTCGAGCTCACCAACAAAGTTGGTGAGCTCGTCAACAGGATGGTTGTTTTTACCAATCACAAGCAGAGGGATGTGATTCGCGTGAACAAGCCTATCATTCAGTAGTGCGTTGAAGCCATTACCTTTTATTGAGCCGATAATGCAACCAGTCCACTGTAGTGACCAGTCGACTTTGCGCGCTTGTTCAGAGCTGATAACTTCGCAGCTCTCTCCTACAAACTCTAATATTGTGCTTAAATTGTGACGGTCTTGAGCGTTATCGTCGACGACAAGCAGTTTTGCCAAACCTTGCATAAGTAGGAATTATTGCCTTTATTTTGGTGCGATGCGGAAAAACGGTGAGCAACGTAATCCATGAAATTTAGAATTCTATCTGTGATTATGGTTTACGAGGACAAATTTATGAAATCAGCAACGAAAAAAGCCATTAGGCTATCTAATGGCTTCTATTTTATTTGATTAAAAAAATAAGGCAACCAACCAATTAGCGGATCTAAGGTTGGCTAAAACAGCAATTTTTCTTTAAATACCGACTTCAGCTGACGTCAAGTTGTGATATTCATTCGGAATTTGGTCCCAAGCGCTCTTAATTTCGCGAATAATATCGATAACATCATCAATAGGCTGAGGGTCATTTTTGTGATTTGCCGCAGAAATTTGCGTGATCATGAACTCATAAAGTTGATCTAGGTTTTTCGCAATATCACCACCATCGTCCATAGAAAGGCAGCTGCGTAGGCTAATAATGATATCTAGAGCTTTGCCAAGACGCTCACCTTTAACAGGAATATTGCCCGCTTGCATTGCCGCTTTACCTTGGATCAAACGCTCGATCGCGCCCGCCATCAGCATTTGCACAATCTTATGCGGTGAGGCAGCCGTTAACTGACTATCCACTGATACCTTTTTATATGCCTGTAAAGAACCGCGCATAGTAAACCTCTTCTATAAAAACTTTTTGTATTGTTGAACTGACTTGGCACCGTGTCGGTACTTGTGCAAGGTTTTCCCTACCCGACCAGTTTCAGACTGCATCAATTCGACTAATTTTCTTGTTCTCGAAATAGCTTCAAACCACTCCGAACTTTGCTTAACGTCAGGGTGTGAATCGATGAATTGAAGCACGTTTTGCAATAACTGTTCTCTGTTATCGACAAGCGTCGCTATTTCTTCAGCATTAATTTCACTAAATTCGAGCTTAGAGATAATTAATTGATCTAGTTCACAAAGCTCTTGAAGCTGACTGGTCATCTATTAACCCAACGCATTCATCATGCTGCCAAGCTGAGACTGCATCTTACTCGTTGCATCTTGCATGGCAGTGAACTTAGAGTGAGTGCGACTTTCAAGACTATCCATTCTTCGATCTAAGGCGTTTTGGTCGTCTGCTAAACGGTAGTTTTGTTCAACCAAACTCTTTTCTCTAGTACGGATTGAGCCCGTAATGCCGGTGATACCCTGAATAGCATCTTCGACTTTTTTAGCAAAACCATTATTACCGCCAAAGAACTCGCCCAGTTTATCAAAGTTATTGTTTAGCTGTCGGTCTAGCATGCCGTAGTTGATCTCTAACGAGCCTTGTCTGGTGGTCGTAACACCAAACTCTGTTAAAGACTTAAGGTTCTCAGGTGCCCCTTCGATGCTTGAAGAGAATACGCCTTTCAATCGTGAGTCGGCGTTACGGACCGTACTGTCACCAGAAAGCGGGCCTTTTTGTCCGGTCGCAGGATCGACACCCGCCAAGTTTTTGGATACTTGGTAAAACTGGTTGTAAGAATTAACAAAGGCTTCAATGTCTTGGCGAACACTATTACGGTCGTACTCAACACCAATTTCTGCCGGTGGCTTATCTTTTGGGGTCTTTCCTTTCACCGTAATATCAATGCCTTCAACGGCATCTTCAATCACATTGTTGTTACTCGAGAGCTGAGCGACACCATCCAGAACGACCATTGAGTCTTGGCCAGCTTGAACTTCGGTCATGCCGCTGTAACTATCGAAAGACTGCTGAGCAAGCGCCAAATCAGCTTGTGCCTTGTCGACTTTCTCTAAGCGCTCTCGCTCTTCAGGCTCTAATTTGGCACGCTCGATATTTTTCGCTTGCTCTGCGGTCAATTCACCGTTTTCTACTTTCTTGGCCAGATCCGCTTTTTCTTGAGCGATCTTCTCTTCAATACGCGCTTGCTCTGCTTCTAACTTCTGCTGGGCTTCTTTCGGTGTCACATATGAATCAGTCAAGGTACCAGAGGCCGTATTCGACCAACCAGGAACATCAGGTGCTTTCTCAATCGCTTTTTCATCAAGCTCAAGTTCTGGTGTGTAATAAGAATCTAAAAGCGTACCAGAAGCGGTTTCCGTCCAACCTGGGATATTGTCTTCAGGCATGACAGATTTTGCCGCTTGAGCGGCGTCTAAGGCAGCTTGGCCATCTGCAGCGGCTTGTTCACCGAAGCTAAGGCTTTGAGAACCATCCTCCATAGGAGACGTTGAGTCCGCTTGAGAACCTGGAATGATATTGCCGCCTTCGTCGACAGCTTGATCAGCTTTCGGGTCATCATCAGAGATAGCCTCATCGATAAGATCAACGGTTTTTCCAGCAGGAGTGAGACCAAGTACCTCTTGAGCGGCAAGGCGAGCTTTCTCTAGCGCTTCAACACGTTCTTCAAGGGTTTTATATTCGAGTTTTTTTAGAGGATTTGACGCATCAGATTCTACATTGATGCTGATCTGTTGGTCTGCGCCAGATTTGTTGGAGGCGACAATAAGTCGAGGGCCTTCGGTATCATTAATAATGGATGCTCGAACGCCTGGGTTTCTATCTGCACCGTTTATGCTTCGAACAACATCGATTAGCTTCGATCTATCACCTACTTGCACATCAAAGCTATCATCACCAAGCGAAACCTGCAGCTTACCTGGGCCAAATTTCATATCATCAGACAAGACATCTGACGCCACTTTATGGCTCTGGGCAAGCTGCAACACATCGATGGCATATTTGCCAGCGATCGCTTCAGTAGTCGCGGTTGCAGAAACAAGCGCTTCATCAGTACTTTCTACTGTACGTACAGCGAAAGCTTTTTCCTGACGAAAGTTTGTCATCAGGTTTTTCATCGAATCGAGAGATTCTCTGAGTCTTCCATAGGCACTAATGCTGGTATCGATTCGCGCTCTTTCATTGTCGATTCGTTGCTGTTTAGGTACACGCTCCGAATCCACAATTTTGCTGACCATGGAATTGATATCCATGCCAGACGAAATCCCCATTGGGCCAAAACTCATTAAACCACCTCAATAATACGACTTAGACCTTCACCTCAAATATTCTACTATTTGAGTTTTGGGCTGCTAGGCGTCTTAGAATTTCAAGCATTTCTTCATCAGGTATCTGGCGAATAATATCGCCGGTTGTGGTTTCATAAATAGTCACCACATCCCTTCCCGATTCTTCATCGACCTTAAAAGCAACGCCCTTATTGAGAGAGGAGATAAACTCGTTTACCTTCTCCACCATCTTTACTCGCTCTTCATCATTTAACTCTTTTCTCTCTTGAGCTAATTGAATCGCAGCTTCGGTAGCTTCTTCTTTCGATTTATCTACCTTGCCATAAGAGGTTGCTTCTTTCAGTCGTGAAATGCTCGACGCACTACTACCTTCATCGCTTGCAATTTTAATGCCATTAGGTGAGCCATAAGGCTGGATGTTCGATGCGTTAGATGGTATTTCCATAACACTCTCCCTCCCTCCTTCATGAGCCAACAGTAAAACTCCACTTATAGCGGAGTTTACCGCTTCTTACCGAGGTAAGTTTAACCCAATAAGCTTAGAGCTGCTGATGGTGATTGTTTTGCTTGAGCTAGGATAGAAGTACTCGCCTGTTGTAGGATTTGAGACTTCGTCATTGCCGTTGTTTCTTTCGCGTAATCGGTATCTTTGATACGGCTCTTAGAAGCATTTACGTTTTCGTTGATGTTTTCTAAGTTGCTGATTGCGTGGTCAAAACGGTTTTGGAAAGCACCAAGAGATGCACGTTGGCTATCTACAGATTTTAGAGCGCCATCGATGATGGATACCGCTTCGTTTGCACCCGCAACTGATGTCACGTCGATGTCGTTTACGGTTACATCTTTACCTGCGCCAATACCTAGCTCACTTGCAAGACTGCCACCAAACTCAACATCACCTTCAACTTTTTGGCTAGAAGCGAAAAGTTGTAGTTTACCGCCTTCACCTACAGACGCTTTAACGTCTTGGCTTTGACCGTTGATGTAAGTTGCTAGCTCTTCAATATCGTTGCCTTCTTTAGCAGAGATAGATAGCTCTTGAGCTTCACCGAACTTATCGTTGTATTTGATAGTCAGGTCAGCACCAGCACCTACACGCCAAGATGCATCTTTACCTTCAGTAACACCGTAGCTCTTACCACCCATGTCTTGAGTGTCAGTACGCATGTTGCTCATAGAAAGCATTACCGCTTCACCTGAGTCAGCGCCGATTTGGAAAGATTGGCTACCGTAAGTACCGTTTAGAAGCTTGTTACCACCAAAAGAGGTTGTTTCAGCGATACGGTTCAGTTCTGTGTTTAGAGCAGATACTTCTTCTTGGATAGCAACACGCTCAGACTTGCTGTTTGAACCGTTTGCAGATTGAAGAGAAAGGTCACGCATACGTTGCAGAATGTTGGTTGACTCATTCATCGCACCTTCAGCTGTTTGTGCAATAGAGATACCGTCATTCGCGTTTTTCACAGCCATATCTAGGCCACGACTTTGCGACGTTAAGCGGTTAGAGATTTGTAAGCCTGCAGCATCATCTTTTGCGCTATTGATTTTATAGCCAGAAGACAAACGCTCCATTGATTTTTGAGTACCTTCAGCCGCGTTATTTAGGTAACGCTGAGCCGTCATTGCAGACACGTTAGTGCTTACATTAATCGCCATAGTTGATCTCCTTTAGGCATTTTTTAATGCACCCATGTGACTCTCACCTCACACAAATACATATCAATTTGTTTACGCACCACTGTCTCTCTCACCTTACATTGGTACATATCATTTCTCTCAATCCCTTTAACGGCGTCTTAATTAGAAGCTTTAATAAAAAATGTGTTTTTTTTCGCATTATTTTCAATAACAAAGAAAAGTGTGATCGCCATTCAATTGTTCAACCGATGTGCGCTAAAGTTTCCTGTCTTCACTCATTTATAAGTGTGGAATTCCACACAAAAAGCCAAAGCAGAACACTGATATCTCGTTCTACTCGCTTCTGGGGTGTCGGAGGGTTGATAGTTGAATCAGTCATTCCCTAGAGGGAGGGACGACCGTGATAGGGAATCTCGCTTGCTACCCACAACCCTAATTGGAAGCTTTAAAGCACACTTTGCCATTCGCAGAAAAGCAAAAACCCAGCCGAAGCTGGGTTTGTTTAGCGCTCATCTCTCACCACGAGCTAATTTGTGGAAGCCTTACGTCAATACTATTGGTCAACGTGGCTTTTTAATCGATTAACCTAGTAGGCTAAGTGCCGAGTTCGGAGCTTGCTTCGCTTGAGCAAGAATCGAGCTTGAAGCTTGAGAAAGGATCTGAGACTTAGTCATCTGAGTCGTTTCTTTCGCGAAGTCGGTATCTTTAATACGGCTCTTAGATGCATTAACGTTCTCGTTAATGTTGTCTAAGTTACTGATTGCGTGGTCGAAACGGTTTTGGAAAGCACCCAGCTCTGCACGGTGGCTGTCTACGTACTTCAGTGCTGCATCGATTACAGCTACAGACTCTTGTGCGCCT
>NZ_JBQKUM010000054.1:0-34543 GCF_054968605.1 Pseudoalteromonas sp. G5_S1_14_S5
TGTTTAGAAAAGTTAACATGACACCAGTCATGCGCCATCAAAACATAGCGGCTTTGAGTCTCTTTTAATCCAGCTCTTGCCAGCCCGATTATGGGACTACTCAGCATAGGAAAGGTCACATTGTCATTGTGGTAAAAGCACCATGAGGCTTGGGTAGAAGCCCAAGATTGCGTATGGTGCTCTAATGATTTAGCCCCAGGGGCATTAGTCGAATTCACAGTCATATGTTCCATAACAAGGGTCTGATAACGTTTGGAGAGTCTTGGCTCTAAGATACACGGAAGTTGATGCTGTTCGAAAAGAGTCATAATCAGTACAAGTGAAAGAAGGGTTAACTTGTACTTATCATTGATCCTTAGATCAGTTCCCTGAATTAAACCAACTGCTTAAAATGCATCCATCTTGTGTAGATACCTATGCTTACTAACACGGAAACGAAAACGAAAGGCTTCCTCGTCAAAGAAAGCCATACCCACTGAATCTAAACTGTAATTTACCCAAGCTTGTCTAGTTTAAGCTCCGCCGTCACCTTTGTAAGGCGCAGAGCTATTGCAAAGCAAACTAAATAAGGGCTCACATACCAAAAGAGGCTTTCTAGTGGCTGCTTGACCTGGGCCTCTCTGGTCTTAATATATTGGTTTTTCTGTTTTTCATACTGGCTCAGCATCCCACTCACCCAGACTGCATCGCTTTCCACTAACGGTACACTAGGTGCAGGGACCGTAAAATCAGCCGCATTTGGCAACAGGATGAAATCCACATCTTTAAACGTCATCGCAGTGTTCAAATACCACAAACACGCTTCATGGTGCTGCCCATGATTGTCTAATGATGGTTGCCCATTGCAGACATCACTTCTTAACTTATCCAAAGAAAACTGCTGCACCGACTCCAAAATCGCCACCGCTCTGGTTTGTTCTGTCTCGACCCAATCACCTGCGACTTTGGCACGAATTTCAGACACAGCACCGAGCATTCCAATACCCGCGAGTAGCGGCCACAAATAGTCCATCCGTTTCCATTTTCGTCGGCTCAAATTGAATCCACACCAAATAGGAAGGTGTAAGAGAAGCGTTAGCCCCAGTGATAGCAAAACGAAATTCAAAGAGCTAGAGAGCATCAGTTCGCTATCGAAGAAGTTCTTCATAATGAGTTACTTGCTGTTAAACAAGGAGTGATTTGATACTAAGAGCGATATGAGAAAAGATTGTAAGAGGAAAGTAAAAACAGCACCAAGAGTTAGAGTTGGTGCTGTTTATTTGAACACATTGGGAACTAGCAGCTTACCTGAGGATTCAAGCTTTAGCTTTGGGTTAAACACTTTTCCATCGGGATACAGTCGAGGCTGATACCTCTAGGAGAATGATAAGTGGAAAGTTCATCACCAATAAAGCCACACGAACGATAAAACGCTGCTGCATTCAGAGTCGATTCTAGTTTCATTAGAGGCAAGTTGTGTTGATTCGCTAGCCCCTCTAAGAATTGCAGCATCATTTTAGCTGCACCTTTACCGAAAAAGCCTGGGTCTACGAAAATGGCATCGACCAGGCCCGTTTGAGTGTTGATCTTACCGCTACCAATCACTTGGCCATCAACTTCGGAAACGTAAAAGGTTGCTCCCACGTCAGCAATAAATGTCTCAGACATCTCGCCCTGTGTCCATAATGAAAGCTGTTCTTCCGAGTAATAAGCGGGACACTGATCAAGAATTGCGCGGCTTCGAATATCAAAAATATCCTTAGCATCAGAACGAGCCGCTTTCCTTATGTTAATCATAATCAACCTCCGTAAATTTATAGATAATATTTGCTAGCTGATACAAAGGCTAGTCAATAGCTAATGCAGGAGAACGTTGCGCTTTAGCTGACATAAAGTAGAAGCCAGCCGCACTAGCAAGCGAAATTAAAACCACACTCAGCCAAGTAAAGGTGTAACCATAATCATCAATAAAATAGCCAATGACAACAAAGCTCGGCATAACAAAAAGCATTCTTAATGTAATCAACACTCCTTGAATACGTCCACGATGGCTCGCCGGTGAGTTGTTTGCTAGGTATACCCCTTCTTTTGTTAAAAGGAGGACCTCGCCTGCAGAAAGAAATAGCCAAGCAAAGAAGTGAACAGGAATGGTTGGATACAACATCACCAGTATGTAACCAAATGCAAACATCAAACCAGCATAAGCAAGGCTAACCGTCTCAATTTTTTTTGAGGTTAACCTCATTAAAATGGGTGTGATCAGCACCACTAAAACACAAGCGTATGTCATTAGTTGCCCAAAAATAACAGGGCCTTGCTCTCCGAACACGCGGCTCAAGTACAGTGGGCTAGCCATTGTCATTTGATTCAATGAATACCACAGTAATCCGCATAAAAAAGTGAATACTAAAAGCCTTGGCCTTGATCGTAGAACGGACCAAACAGAGCCTGAGACCGGCTGTTCAAGCTCGCTATCGTTAGCCGATTCTAATCCAGGTTGCACGCTCACAAACGCAGCAACAATAACAACACAGCAAAGAGCAGCCAACCCGTTACCAAAGAATATCCACTCGGTATGATTCCAAAACAGATAACCAGCCATGATAGGACCAAGGGCTGAACCAAAGTTGTACGCTAAATAACTGAGCGAAATAACTGCATCACGATTTTTAGGTGTGGAAAGATCAGCAACTAGAGCATTGCTCGCGGGCAGAGCTAAACCACCAAAGAAATAGGCTGACAGCAACAGCGTAGGCACAATGACGGGATCATCAGCGAAAAAACCACAAACAATCAACAATACTGCAGACGTAAACTCACCAAAAACCATGATTCGTTTATGTCCTAATCTATCCGATAGCCTCCCACCTAAAAAGCTCCCGAAGAGGTATCCTCCCGTTCCCGCCATTGCTAAGGTGCCAGCTACCGTTGCGGAGTATCCCAACTTGTCAGTAAAAAGTAAGACAAGAAATGGGAGAATGAAGTTACCCATCCCTAAAATCATTCTAGCCAAAGCTAAATAATAAATATTATTTGGTAAGTTCCTGTACATTGCAGTGGCAGAGAATAGCTGATTGATCATAATATCCTTAAAGTAACATTAAATTTTTGGTGGCTGTGTTTCATTCTATGGTGCTGAAATCGAGGTTTCTAGGCACGGCAACACTCACCACCTGAGTGCCTGCAATTAAGTCATGCAAACAGCGTCTGTCTTTACCCAAGGCAAAAAGATAATTTAAGATTGATATGCATGGGCCAATTAAAGGTATATATACAAAAATTGTCATCGGTAAGAATCTCTTACCTAGTATTTTAAATAGCCCCATTTGTTTACCTTTCATATCGACAATCGCGATTTCCATTATGTTTTTGCCAATAGTCTGCCCTTTTTTATGCAGTAAATACCCATTCAACAAAAGGAACACAAGCCAACTATAAGTCGTGATTGCTACCAGATCTGAGGTTTCAGCAGTCCCTGTTCCAAAGATTTTTGGGGAGTAATCGGTATAGAGATAAATTGGTATGACACTAACCACGGCAATAAGTAGATCAATAAATACGGCCCAAAAACGTAACCATCGAGATGCAAGTGTGAGGTCACAAATATTTTCAGGTGCCGATGAAAAGTTTTCTAATGATTCTCGATCATTTTTTTCTAAGTTACAGGCTGACATACTAACAACTTGAGTGCCTGCGATTAAATCATGTAGGCATCGTCTGTTTTTACGGAAAATGAAAAGAGATTCCATCATAGTTATAAAATAGCCACTAATAGGTACAATTTTGAAGGCAAGCATAGGCACCACCCGTTTACCCAATATCTTATATAACCCTAAAGGTTTACCCTCCATATCGACAATCACAATATCCATGAGATGTTTTCCAATTGTCTGTCCCTTCTTATGCAATAAGTACCCATGTACTAACAAAAACATCCCCCCGAAATAGACATAGATAGCAGCGAGTTCTCTAAGATCGACCTCCCCTGTATCGAATATTATTTGAGTATCATCTGTGTACATCAAGATTGGCAGAATGATGACAGTAGTAATTACACCATCAATAAAAAACGCCAAAAAACGAGTCCATCGAGATGCGGGGATAACTTCAATTGTACTTTCAGCGATTTCAGACTTGTCGCTATCTACACTTTTAACCGAAACATCAATAACTTGAGTACCTGCGATTAAATCATGCAAGCAGCGTTTATCTTTACGAAAAATCCCCAGATAACCTAACATTGGAAGAACTAGACCAATAAAAGGGACATAACCCACGACCATCACAGGAAGAACTCGTTTGCCCACTATGTTTAGCAAACCTATTTGTTTACCTTCCATATCGACAATCGCAATATCCATTAGATTTTTACCAATTGTTTGTCCCTTCGTATGAAGTAAGTACCCTTGGCATAAAAAGAAAATCACCCAACCATAAACAAATAGGGCAACTTTTTCGGTTAGATCAAGGGTTGTTTCATTGAGGAGGAATTTGTCGTATAGGCTGCTATATAGAAAAACAGGAATCATTAAAATCGCATACACGTAAGCATCAATAATAAAGGCCCAAAAGCGAGACCATCGAGATGCGAGAACTACTGTGGGTGTATTTGCTATGACTTCAGACATGCCCTTTCCTAAGGTAGTGTTGATTATTAATATAGAGAATGCGATTTCTGATAACTAAAGCTTCATTTATTGATAAAAAACGTAAAAATAGGTATGAAAAACACCTTGTTTTCAATAAATAAAGCCGCTTTTTAAAATCAAACGAAACATATCATGAACAAATATCACAATAGGTATCCAATGCAGTTTATGTGAACTTCATTGCATAAAAGGATGGAAATGTAATAATAAATTGGAAGGACGCTTACGAAGGTAAAACTTGAAAGTAAGAGGTAAAGACTTAACACGCTGTATAAATACATTTTTCACTAAATAGTGATACCAAAAATGAAGAATATCGCGTCTACTCTAGCCCCAACACATACTCGATAAAAGCTGACTTCTTTTCACGATATTGGTCTTGTTGCGAACCTTCACAAGACATCTTGAATGTATTGTATTTTTCGACTAAATCGACGCTTGCCCTCAGCTTGTCTCGAAACACTAAAAAGCACTCAAACTCAGAAGCATTGGCGACCACTTGTACCGCCACGTCATCAGAGGATATGGATTCCAACATACACAATTCTGGTGTTCTTAACGTATCGAGTTTCTCTTTAAAGCCGAGTGTTGTAAGTCGCTCTGCGGCATCCTCAAGCTCATTGAGCTCAACACCCACGAAGATATCTAAATCGCCCTTAGATACGGCCAACGGGATGGATGATGCACCTACATGCTCTACTCTCGCGGTAGGGAGCAGCTTCTTGATATCACGCTCGTATCGTTCAAACATCTCACGGCAAGCAGCTTGGTATTGTTCTGCTGGGTAAAATTGCATGCATCCTCACTATTCAATTAGCACTAGTACATTAAAGGCTGTTAAACACACCAATTGCCAAAAGAAACAACAATAGAATAATAGCTCCGATATTGGACACTCGATCCCGCTCTTTTTCGTCAGGCGTAAACGAAGGAAAACGCCCTAAAGTGAACACCTTAGATACAACCCATCCCACGCCGAAGCATATAATGTCCATAATGAAGAACTGGAAAAGCATGCGAAAGAACGCACCAACGAACCTAAAGAATGTGAGTACTATATCTTCCATTTTCTGCCCTGATTAAAGTCAACTAGGGACAGAAAGTGCCATGGTTAGAGATTCATATCAAGTATCTTATACCGAACAACCATCATATATCTCTATGATCTATTTGATATTTCAACTGTATTGGTTCGATTGCTTTTCTCCAAAAACAAAAAGCCCCGGTTATAGGGACCGGGGAAACAGGGTGGGATGAGTTTGGCGCGTGCCCGTAAGACCAAACTCTCCCCAAGCCTCACCTAAGACTCATACTCTTAGGTAAAGGATGCTGAGCACTGTTATTGAAAGTACGGTTATTGAATCGTAGCGCCTTGTTCTACCCAAGTGCCGATGAGTGCTCGCTCTTCGTCGGTCATTTGAGTCATATTACCAAGAGGCATCACCTGAGTTGTTACGGTTTGAGCAACGATCCTTGGTGCATTAGCTTTGATCTCTTCTGGCGTATCAAGCATGACACCTGCTGGCGCAGCAGCAAAAGCGGCGTGGCTAGGTGTTGCAGAGTGGCACACTGAACAGCGCTCTTGAATGACCTTGTTGATGGTTTCAAAGCTGACACCTGCACTCGCCGTTGGCATGACATGGTCGGCAGGCACTGCTTGAGAATCAGCCGCTGTTGAAGCCGCATTGCTTGAAGCGATCTCTTCAGTCACCGATTCCATCGTGCTCACAGGTGCTTCTTGTACCACAGGCGCTTGCACTACCAGGGTCATCTGTTTTTTCGCGTAAGGTGAAGTAACAAACGCGAGAGTAATCATACCCAATGCCGCCACTGGCACTGTCCATGCGAACTTCTGACTGCCATGGCGGGTGTTAAAGTAGTGACGAACCAAGATACTGAAGATTGCTAGCCCAGCAAGGATCAACCAGTTGTATTCAGAACCATAAGTGCTTGGGAAGTGGTTACTGATCATGATAAACAGCACTGGCAGTGTCATATAGTTATTGTGACGGGAGCGCAGTAAACCTTTCGCAGGCAGTGCTGGATCCGGTTCGCGTTTCTCTTCAATCGCTTTCACCAAATTGCGCTGCGCAGGCATGATGACGCGGAATACGTTACCCACCATGATGGTACCGATAATGGCACCCACGTGGATGTAAGCACCACGGCCACTGAACACTTGCGTAAGACCGTAAGTTGCGCCGACTAAACCAACAAAAAGTACTAGGCCAAGTAAAACCGGCGTTTTGCCCAGCGGCGAGTCACACAATAGGTCATAGATAAACCAACCGGCGATAAGAGAACCAATACCAATTGCGATTGCCGTTGTTGAATCAAGGCCAGAGCCCGGTGCAATCAGGTAGATTTCTGCGTTGAGATAGTAAACCACACCCAGTAGACACACTCCTGTGATCCATGTGAAGTAGGCTTCCCACTTGAACCAGTGTAGATGCTCTGGCATTTCTGGTGGCGCGAGTTTGTACTTCTCTAGGTGATAAATACCACCACCGTGAATCGCCCATAAGTCGCCTGAAAGGCCTGTTTTAGGGCTAACTCGGTTAAGGTTGTTCTCTAACCAAACAAAGTAAAATGATGCGCCTATCCACGCAACACCAACAATCATGTGAATCCAGCGAATCGCTAAATTCAACCACTCTGTAATATGCGGATCCATAATAAACTCCTGTATCACAACGCTTTAGCTAAGCGTTGCTCTTCCTTGTTGTCTTCCGTTGGCATATCTTCCAAATGCAATGCCACTAGGTCGCTCTCAAAATAAACTTCATCACAGTTATGCCCTTCTCCACCTCTATCGACAATCAAGAACTGGTCTTGATCCGTGAGTGCAAGAACCGGGTGATGCCACACCCCTTTGTGATAGTTCACTCCTTGACGACCGTTGCTTAAGAAAGCTCGGCAATTGGCTAACGATGGGTTACCGCCTTTTGGGGCAACAACAATTAAATAGGGTTGACCAAGTAATGGAATGAATGCCTGAGAGCCAAGTGGATGACGCTCTAGCATTTTGATGGTCAGTGGGTAGCTCAACGGCGTAGCTTGGAAGATGCTGATGATCGCTTCTCCGCCTTGGTCTTGCACATCCGTTGTCGCTAGCTTGTGGTAGCGACGTGTTGATCCACTGTTGATCATGAAGAAATCACTATTATCAGACTCGATAACATCACCAAACTCAGCAAAAGCTTGCTTAGTTAACGGTTCGATAGTTAAACGACGTATTCCATTACTCATACTGATTTCCTTACCTATTTCGCTTTCGTACCAAATAGACGCAAACGGCTAATACCACCATCTGGGAATATGTTTGCACGTATGTGGGTAATCGCACCAAGGTCGTTTACCTCAGAAATAAATTCGTGAATCTCGTGTGCTTGCAGCTTTTGAGCTGGCAGCAGTTCACGCCAGAATAGGCTTTGTGTTTCCACTTGATCGTCGGTACCACCTTTCACGTAAGCTGCTTGAATTGAGCAGCTGTCTGGGTAGTTACCTTTAAAGTGCGCCGTATCAACGATGATACGTTCGATATTACCTGGGTGGCCTAATGCCACGATAACCCAGTCATTACCCGGCGTACGACGACGTGCTGTTTCCCAGCCATCACCCATATTTTCACCGCGGCCTGGGCCTAGAATATTGGCTTTGTTACCGTAGTGTTCATCACTACATGCCAGTGCTCGACCACCATGCTCAACGGCTGCTAGATCCACCTGTTGATGTGAGTCTATTGCGTCCCAATCAACACTTGGTCGACCGTAAACACGAAGGCGTGCAACACCACCATCTGGATAGATGTTCAAACGTAGGTGCGTAAATACTTGGTCACTTTCAATGTCTTCAAAATGGTGGTGGTCACCTTGTAGTGCCATTGACGGCAAAATTTCTTGCCACTCTGTTGAATCGGTTGGCTCACCCTGTGGTGAATAACATGCGTCGATTGATGCCGAAGGTGGGAAGTTACCTGTGAAGAATGAGGTATCAATATCAACGCCAGCGATAGTGCCAGCTAAGCCAAGGCGTACAACACAGTAGTCGTAACCTTCGCCACGTTTACGTCGGCTTTCCCAGCCGTCCATCCACTTGCCGTTATCGTCGTATAAGTCGTCTTTCCACTCTGGTGCTGCATGGCTGAGTAGACGGCTTTTATCAGCGAAAAAATCGTCTGTTGCGAAGATAGCTTCTGCGCCGAGTTTTTCGTCTGCAAGGTTGATGTACTGTTCAAATTTATGGGTCATTTCCGTGTAATCCTATGAAATTAATCAAGTAATAATAAAATGAGAACTTAGTGGCTTATCTTTATTCATATCAAGTATTTAGCTCACTAAGACTGGGCTGAGATAGCTGTTAACTCCGTTAACTTACATATCCCAGAGACGAAACATCGCGATCTTATTAATCTCTTGAATCGCCGTAGCAAACTCAGTTTCACTATCATTTCCTAATCGCATCTCGAACGACTCAAGAATTTGGTAACGATTGGCTCCCTTCACCGCCATGATAAAAGGGAAATTGAAGCGACTTTTGTAGCTATTGTTATAAGAAGTGAATTTTTCAAATTCTTCGGCGCTGCATTGGTCAATGCCCGCACCCGCTTGTTCTTTTGTCGACGACTCAGTAAGTTCGCCGTTTACTGCTGCTCTGCCAGCTAAGTCTGGGTGAGCGTTGATCAAAGCCAACTGTTTGTCTTGGTCGGCATTCAACAAGGTCGATGCCATTTTTAGATGAAGATTCTCAATTTGATCATCTTCGTCATTCAAACCTTGGTCATATACCGCCTCAGCAACCCATGGGCTGTGTTCGTAAACGTCAGCAAAGTGCGCGACAAAAGTGTCACGGTCCATGGCTGTTGGTTGGCAAGATCGAAATTCAGTCACGTTAAGCCTCCTTGCTGTTCGTTCTAATTTTGTTGTCCGATGTATGGGTGATGTTCGTGCCAGTGGTTGGCAATATCGATTCGACGACATAGCCACACGCTGTCATGCTGTTTTACGTAATCTAAGAAGCGTCTCAATGCAGCAATACGACCGGGACGACCAATAAGACGACAATGCAGTCCTACCGACATCATTTTCGGTGCGGTTTCGCCTTCCATATAAAGGGTGTCAAAAGTGTCTTTTAAATACTGGAAGAACTGCTCACCAGAGTTGAAGCCTTGCGCCGTTGAAAAGCGCATATCGTTAACATCAAGTGTGTATGGAATCACGAGCTGTGGATGGCCGATTTCAGTGTGCCAATAAGGCAGGTCATCGTCATAGGCATCTGAGTCGTAAAGAAAGCCACCTTCTTCTGCGACTAAACGACGAGTATTCGGCCCTGTACGACCGGTATACCAACCTTGCGGGCGTTGACCCGTTACCTGTTGGATAATCTCAATCGCTTTGGTCATATGGTCACGCTCTTCTGACTCATCAGTATATTGATAATCTATCCAGCGATAACCGTGGCTACAGATTTCGTGACCTGCCTCTACCATGGCTTTGGCTACATCTGGGTGACGCTCAATGGCCATAGCAACCGCAAATACAGTCAGTGGAATTTCATATTCATCGAACAAGCGAAGAACACGCCACACACCCGCTCGGCTACCATACTCATAGATGGATTCCATGCTGATGTGACGCTCGCCTTTGATCGGCTGTGCTGACGGGATCTCTGAGAGAAAGGCTTCAGATTCGTCGTCTCCATGTAACAAACAACGCTCACCGCCCTCTTCATAGTTCAATACAAAAGAAACCGCGACGCGCGCATTACCTGGCCATTGAGGGTTAGGAGGATTAGCTCCGTAACCGATCAAATTTCTTGAATAATCCTTATTCATCCAAGTACTCCTAACATAAGTGGTTGGCTTAGCCGCTCTTCAGCTGACCCATCGAAATGATTCAGCTAGTGATTTATCAAAAACCGAGTAACCTCACCTCTGTATATTCATTGTATACAATCACTTATCTTAATGTAAAGATTTTGTTACTCAAGTTAAAAAACCAAACTTAATACATGTAAAAACAACAGTTTAACAAAAAAACAACACTACTAATAATGAATATTCAACATCTATAAATTCGGATAAAAAGACACACTGGTTAACATTTTTAAAACAATTGTCTTTGCTAATTGTGTACAGTTCGTACATAGTTAGTGCTAACAAAGTGACCCATTGCTCTCTTTTGCAAGGTCGAAATGGATACATAAACCACGGAACAGAGGAGCGCCAAAAGCGCTATTAAAGGACTATGGGAAGATTAACAACACACGTTTTAGACACCACTCACGGCTTGCCTGGTGCAGGGATCAAGGTAGAGCTTTATAAGGTCAACGAAGACTCCACTGAAAAGCTGGCGACCGTGCTGACTAATTCAGATGGTCGTACCGATGCACCAATTCTGGCCGGGAATGAATTTCGACCGGGCAAATACCAATTGGTGTTCTATGTAGCCGATTACTACAAAAGCAAAGGTGTGGAGCTCGATGGTGTGCCTTTCTTAGACGACGTAGTGATTCGCTTCGGCTTAGATGATCCTGATGCGCACTACCACGTTCCGCTTTTAGTCTCACCATACAGTTTCTCTACTTATCGGGGCAGTTAATCCCTGAGCCTAGATTCTCGAACTAGGCTCAATCACCAAACAATAAACAGATTCATGAGTGCATCTGAAAAGTTGCGCGTTCATTAAGCACGCTCATATAAAAATACTAACAACGTTAACAGTTAAATAATGTGTCGCGATAAACTCGTCAATAGAGACTTAGCGCTAGGAAAAACCTTCAAACTTCATATTGAAATTTCGCTGTATTCAATAAATGGATCACAACATAAAAGGACTTGCAGACATGAGTGAGAGTAAAACAGAAATACTCAACCAAGATGCGAATAACGGAATTTTAGAAAAATTCTTTAAAATTAAGGCCCACGGAAGCAGTGTGAAAAATGAGTTAGTCGGTGGTGTCACTACCTTCGCGACGATGGCTTACATTATCTTCGTTAACCCCCAAATCATGGCTGCTTCAGGTATGGATACAGGCGCAGTATTCGTTGCAACCTGTATCGGTGCCGCTATCGGTTGTTTATTAATGGGCTTATTTGCGAACTGGCCTGTTGGCCTAGCACCGGGCATGGGTCTGAATGCGTTCTTCTCCTTTACGGTTGTGAGTGAGATGGGCTATAGCTGGGAAGTCGCACTGGGTGCGGTATTTATCTCGGGTATCTTGTTTGTCGGGATGAGTTTCTACAAAGTCCGTCAATGGATCATCGAGAGTATTCCTGAAAGTTTACGCTACTCGATGACTGCTGGTGTGGGTCTGTTCTTGGGCTTAATTGGCTTGAAAACAGCTGGCATCGTCGTTGAAAACCCTGCAACTTTGGTTTCACTGGGTGATTTCACCAAACCAGAAGCCTTACTTGCGGCTATCGCATTCTTGATTATTGCGGTTCTGAGTGAACGCAAAGTATTTGGTGCAGTACTTATCGGTATTTTAAGCGTCACGCTTATCGGTATGATGCTAGGTCTAGTGCAATACAATGGCTTCTTCGCTGCACCGCCGAGCCTAGCACCTACCTTTATGGCAATGGATATTGTAGGTGCTCTGAACGTATCCATGATCAGCGTTATCTTGGCCTTCCTTTTTGTAAACATGTTCGATACTGCCGGTACGCTAATGGGCGTGGCAGAGCGTGCAAACCTCTCTAACACAGAAACCGGCAAGATTGAAGGCCTGAGCAAAGCACTCAAAGCCGATAGTATCTCAAGCGTTGCAGGTGCGTGTGTGGGTTGCCCGCCAGTAACCAGTTACGTTGAAAGTGCTGCTGGTGTGGCTGCAGGTGCTCGTACTGGCCTTTCAGCAATCGTGGTTGGTGCCTTGTTCTTAGCGGCAATTTTCCTATCACCGCTCGCAGGCATGATCCCCGCTTACGCAACGTCTGGAGCTCTGATCTACGTAGCATTCGTAATGATGAGCAGCATGCAACACGTCGATTGGAAAGACTTTACCAACAGTGCTCCAGCTGCGATTACAGCACTGATGATGCCACTAACCTTCTCTATCGCTAATGGTATCGCACTCGGTTTCATCACCTACACCGTACTTAAGCTTGCGACAGGTAAAACGAAAGATGTCTCTATCTCGATGTACTTCCTAGCGGTTATCTTCATCGCCAAGCTGGTGTTCATCGGTTAATCCTATAGTTCCTGAGCAGTCGTTTCTTGATTGTTCACAACGTTGCTTGGCTGGTTCGCAAGCCAAGCAACAACATAATTTAATTTATTGATGAGTCTGGGGAAGATGAAGAGTGATGACGACCAAGACACAACATTCAAACAGAACAAACCATCATTGATGGCAGCCAACGCTTGATTCGTGATTGCCACCAGCGCAATCAAGGTGCAATGATTCAAATCCCACTCGCGCCTTGTTCTCCATTCACAGCCACTTGTGCGAAACCTTAGACGAAGAAGACTTCTGTATGAAGAAGTTTACTCCTGACTATTAAATACGCCATCCTATCGGTTGTTCCTCTCTTAAATACCCAACCAAACCCCACCCTATAATTAACACCTCTAATTTAATGATTGCTAATTTAAATTCAGCTAATTTAATTAAAGCTAAATATTAAACATCTTATTTATTTGGCACAGATCAAATTTAAAATGCTTGTTCTAATTATATAAACATCAATTCAATCAACAGATTTAGTAATCATCACAACAAGTATTATAATTACAATTTTATCATTTATCTCATTGGTGAATAAAATAAAAATCGCCGACACCTTTCTAGATATAGCCTGAAGAAAGAATGGAAACTAATGATTTAAATATCACCAAATTCAATAGGTCAACAATTAAACAATATGAATCCCAATATGTGATCTATGTTGAACTTTTCATTATAATTTTGCTATAGATTGACCAAATCTTATAAAAACAAAAATCACATTAATGGGGAGTTTATTTAAAATCCACAACATAATGACAACAACAATATAAACAATTCAATAAACCCGTATAAATATATAAATGCCATTTTTATGGTAGGAGAGTTTATTGTCTCTAAAAAAGCTAATAACAAATCTAACAGGGATTCAAACATGAAAAAAATCACACGAACACTCGTATTATCTTCGATCTCGATTGGACTGCTTTCTTCTTTTGCTTTCACTTCTCAAGCAGCGCCAATTCAAGTTAATCAAGCGTCAGCTGAACAGAACATACCTCAAATCACCTACGATACGATCATCGGTGAAAATAGCGTATTTATTGATCTAGAAACCGACAATTTCATCCTCAAGCAACAAGAGTGGTACCAAATCCAAGCTTATGTAGAGGGAGCACTGGCACTGCCCGTAACAGAAACCAGTATGAAATCGGCTTTTAGCATTCCTAACGACATCCCTTTCTCTAACTTCCAAGCCTTAGTTCAGCAATACTCAAATATCCATGACACCGCTTTCTACTGGAAAAAGGATCTATACCCATGCATCGTTAACCTGTCACTAAGCCTGGCTAACTACACGCAAATCAAAGATTACATGCTTAATCCTTTGAGCGACGCCCTTAATGAGATGTTGGCAAAGGCATTCTCACCGTTACCAGAAGACATTGAAGCCGTTGAACGCAACCGAAAAATGGCGATTGCTTACCTGAAAAGCCTGCAAAACTTTTCATTGAGATACCAGCAAGAGGTGTCCGATGTGGGTGACAACTTGTTGGACTTTTCTGCGCAGCTAGATACGCAAAAGCTACAACTTGAAGTGTTAGAAGGCACACATAACGACTATCTAACGGATGATGGCAGTGCACTTCAACAGCAAGTAAACGACATCAATGCCAGAATCGCGCAACTCAACAAAGACTACACTCACTACGTCACGGTTGCCTCTACCGCCGTCACCTACGCATGGTTCCCTTTAGTCGCCGTGCCAATCATGGGCGTCTACGGAGATAAAGCAGAGAAAGCACGTAAGCTGCGCAATGAACTGCAAAATGAAGTTAAAGATTTAGAAGAACAATTGTCCTACACACAAAAGGTATATAACTCTTACCATCGCTCTTCAGAAAGCATTGATCTTATATCTCAGCAAATTGAAGATGCTATCCCACATATTAATAAGCTGAAGTTAAATTGGCAGAAAATGAATACCGACTTCACATCACTGCTCGCAGCATTGGATGAAGCTCAAAACAATGCCGATATCATGAAAGACGATGCAATGCTTGGTGCTATCGGTGCATTAGCCAATACGTCGGTTGCACAAATGAACTGGAATAACATCAGCGAGAAAGCCAAGGCATTTGCAAATAATGCTTATATTCAAGAAATGGAGTAGTCCATACCCATCGACAAGTAGCTCGATAAAGCGATGCCTCGCTATAAGTTAAACCAGCAAGACCAATAAAAACAAAATAACAACAGAACACCACGCCTTATGAAAAATAAGGTGTTGGTTTCTGCTACCCAAAATTTGGCTAATACTCATTTCGACAGGACATTAATATGAGAATTCTACCGATTATTATTTCTCTTTCATTATCTCCACAAGCTTTTGCTAGTGACTGGCTAGAACTTAATAACTTGCCTAATTCCACCGAATACCCAACTTGGGTTCAATCTGCTTATTCCGATGTCGATGTTCTCTCTCGATCTACATCTGATCTTCACATCAACCTCAGTGACTGGATTGCGGAACAGAACCTCTACGTGACTAAACCCTCAAAGATCGTTGTTTTTGCCGATACCATTGAGGTTCCAGAAAACTTCAACTTGGTAGTGAATAACCAAAACATTCTCATTTTTGCCCGTAAAATTGTCGGTCAAGGTGCCCCAACTTTCGTTCTTGGACAACAAGGCGCTGCAGCATCAGTGACTGTAATAGCAGGAGAGATCGAAACTCCAATTAATGTCCTCGCCTTCCAAAACGATGGCAGCATCACACGAGATGCCCTTTCTGCAGAAGACGGTGATGGAACCTCTGTGGTACTAGCAGGTGAACACTACCGCAGAACCACCATCGACTCGAACATTACAGGGCAAATGAAACTGGCGACCACACCTTTTACCGACATCGTTAACCGCTCTTTTGATATGGCTGCCAGCTTATTCGACACCAACCCAGAGCTTAGCCTCGAACTGATTAACTGGATTGAGCAGAGTTTACGTCACGCCGGCTCTGTGGTGGAAGATGACCCTATCCTTTCAGACCTGTACCTACAAACCGTTGCCTTTAAACAGTTCATTAGTTTCAGCACTAAAGAAAGTAACTATGTGCCTTATCTCGACAAGGTGCTCTACCAAGGCAAATACGAAGCGTACCTGAATGCAATGATCGCGTATCAAGCACAGTGGGATATCATTCAAGACAGATGTACGGTGATCGAAGACAAGATTGAAGCTGCGAAGTTAGCACTCGCTAACGTTGAAGACGTTCTCAGAGCACAAGACTCGATCATCACTCAAACCCAATCTAACATAGACAAAATAGGCGACAGCCTGACCGAAATAGACAGCCAATACAAAGCTCAAGAACTTGTGACACTGAGTGCAAGAACCACTTACTTAGTCGGTGTAGAAAACTGGAAAACTCAGCAAGAGCTCAATGCAGCATTGGCTATCTTCAAAGCCATCGCAGAAATTGGCAGTGCCGTCAGCGGCGTGTTCACAGGAAATCTATCTGGCGTTAACGACCTCACCGAGCAGTTGGCTAAGACGCCAGAAGCACTGGATAAAGCGAAAAATTTAGTCACCAATATCAAGACAGTCACGGGGATCATTGATAGCGTTACCAAGACTATTTCGGGCATCGCGCAGCTCACTGCCGATGTGAAATCGACCATCAAGCTCCATAAGCTCTCCGAAGCGATGGATGGCTTTGACTTTAATATTCCGACTTTGAATGAGAGCAATCTGGCCTGGGACCTGATGATCACCGAGATCCGCAGTAACTTAAGACTTGCTGATAGCTTGGGGATTAAAGGCGCGAGACAATACTTAGTCGAACTTGAAAAACAAGTGCTATTAGGTAAAGCAATTAACACCACTCAGCTTAATTTTGCGCAAGAGCAAGCCAAACTCGTCGACCTATTATTGACCAAGAACGTCACCGCTAATCAACAGCAAAGATTGAGTGACGCCATTGAGAGTTATCAGGTAGACAGCGAAAGTTTCGATTCCATCGAGCGTGAGCTTTCGCGAGTACTAATGCACTTCAAACGACCAATGTATGTGGCTTTGTCTAACTATGTTCAGGCATACGAATACTGGGCATTGAAACCAAGTGAGATCACACCTTCGCTGAATAAAAGTTACTTGGAATACCAGTTTGACCTCGCGTCCATAGAAAATGAGTATGTGAATACACTCTCTTCATTCCAGCCAGCACCACAAGACTTCACTATCGACAACTACACCATCTCTAGCCCAGAGCAACTCGATAGCTTCGCAACCACTGGCGAGTTGAACTTCACTATTCCATTAGGACAGGCACAACTATGTGCATTCGACCGAGTTAGACTCTCTACAGTACGTGTGTTCTTAGAAGGGGAAAGCTTACCTCATGGCAAGCAGTTCAACCTTAAAATATCGAGTTCAGGTAACTATGCCGACCGCTATCAAGATCAGGATTACCAATTCAGTTCTAATCTGGTCGCAAGAGCGTTTTACTACCGCTTAGATGATCCAACCACCAATGATGTTAGCATCATCACCGATGGCGCAGTGGCGAATAAATTCGAGTATGCGTACTTCCAGCCAACTCCATTCTCGACATGGAATGTCACCCTCAACAACTTCGATGAGGCAGACCGAGCCAACAAACAATACCTAAAAGATGTCGAACAAATTAGGGTTGAGTTCTCAGGCAGTGGTATCCCGAATGGCAACAGTTGTTCTAACTGAAGTGAAGAATAGCAAGCTATCTCATAGCCATAAAAAAGGCCGACAAGATATCGTAATGCCAGTCAGTTAAGCTGACTGGCATTACCGCAATCGCAGACCTAAATAAACCTTCAAATACCGCTAGCTTTTCACGCCGCAACCTTTAATCACTAGCTGAGTGATAAACTCAGCGGCTTCTTCGTAGTCTTTATCATCGAGCTTATCTTTCTGCATAACACTGCAAATCTGCCAGCCAAAATCGGCATAAGTTTGAGTCGCCGCCCAAATGGTAAACATCAGGTGATGCTCAGGTACGTCGTCCATCAACCCTTTTGCCGACCAAGTAGAGAACTTATCAAGGATCATCTGTGACTGCTTATACAACTCATCACCGATCTCTTTCGGAAGCACTTTAGCACCTGACATCACTTCATTAGCAAACACTTTAGAAGCGTGTGGGTGGTCGCGTGAGATGATTAACTTAGTTTGAATGTATCGAGATAGGGCTTCTACGGGATCACTCAGCTCTTCAATAGGACGAGAGGCTTCAAGTAAAGGCTGCGTGACGGTTTCTAGAACGGCATTGTAGAGCTTGTCTTTCGAGCTGAAGTAATAGAATACGTTGGGTTTGGGAATGTCGGCCGCCTTCGCGATATCCGCCATTTTGGTTGCGGCATAACCATGAGTAGCGAATTGTTCACACGCCACTTCGATGATTAAATCTTGATTCTTTTGTCTGATCCTAGACATATGACTTCCTTTACAGCTCATTACTTAAAACATAGTAATCAACGTGCTTCATTAGTCCAGAAGATAATTCAAGAACTCAAGGTCACCGCATTGATAACAAAAAATGGCCGCCCACATGCACAAAGGAGCGACCCTTTTATCCGGTTGCTAGAGAATCAATATTGCACGGAAGTCATTGACGTTGGTCAGCGTGGGTTCTGTCGTCAGCAGAACGCCTGTTTGCTTGAAAAAATCATAACTATTATTCGCCTCTAGATAATCACCGGCTTTGAGTGATAAGCGAGTACCTTCTTGCCAAGTTTCTGGTGTTATCCATGCTCCAGCATTGTCTTCCACACCGTCAATACCATCCGTATCAGCGGCCAACGCGTATATGTTGTCCTGCCCTTTCAGTTCTTTGTACAAGCTTAGAAGGAACTCACAGTTGCGCCCACCACGACAGTTTCCTTTGACCGTTACTGTTGTTTCACCACCTGAAAGCAATACACAAGGAGTCTCGAATGGATGCTTATTATTGGCGACTTGTTTAGCTAATGCAGCGTGCACCTTCGCAACTTCTCTCGCCTCCCCCTCGATGCAATCACTCAACACATACGCAAGAATACCCAAACCTTCTGCCTCTGCCGCCGCTGATTCAAGGGCAGACATTGGAGTCGCGATAATATGGTGCTCGGCATTTTTCCAACAAATGTCATCTGGCTTGATGGTTTCAGACTCTGGGTTATTCAGCCACTCAAATGCCGAGCCTGGTATTTCTATTTGGTAGCGTTCCAATATGGCGAGCGCATCAAAACGTGTGGTGGTGTCAGGTACGGTTGGTCCAGATGCAATCACACTGATGTCATCACCCGGCACATCCGAAATCGCCAATGACACCACTCTTGCTGGATAAGCTGCTTTGGCAAGTCGGCCGCCCTTTATCGAAGATAGATGCTTACGAACACAGTTCATCTCATCAATGGCTGCTCCAGATTTAAGCAGTGCTTTGTTGATTTGTTGCTTCTCTGCCAACCTAATTTCGCCACCAGGCAAACTCAGTAATGCGGAGCCACCTCCCGATAAGAGACATATCACAGTATCGTCTTCACTGAGGTTGCTCACCAACTCCAACATCCGGTGACTGACTTCAAGCCCCATCGCATCCGGAACTGGGTGCGCCGCTTCGATCACCTCGATGTACTCACATGGCGCGAGGTGTTCATAACGAGTCACAACCAAGCCTTCTAAATCACGTAGCGCAAGGTCTTGCTGTTTCTTAGCTTGCCATACGGCTTCCAATTCAGCGGCCATCGATGCTGCCGCTTTCCCTGCCCCGATAACGAGAGTTCGCCCGGCTTGATTTGCCGAGCGATAAAATATGTCTTGAGGAAGAAAAGGTTCAATGTGGTTTTTGGGTAGTGCTTGAATTACAGCACTTGAGAAAAGGGTTTTCAGAAACTGCTTAGCATCAATGTCCATCAGTCACTCCTTAGTTGACGGAGGAAAAAAGACCCCCAATACAAGGCGAAAGGGTACCTGCTAAGATCAAGTTAGAAAGGAACAACTTCAACCTTTGCCTCGTATCGGGAACGCGTATAAAAGGAGACGAAACTACGCGATTTATAAACAAACTGTTTGAAACTGGGGGCTAACTTATCGAAGATAGCCCTGATTGATTGGTTTTAGTTTCAGCAGAAACGACAAAACCAATTATTGAGACGGATTACTCGTTAAGGATTGGCGAATTGAGTGCTCAGAACGCTTCTCTATCGCTTGAATCAGCGCAGAGTGGTCCCAACCTTCACCGCCCATTTCAGCACATTCACCAAACAGCTCTTGCGCGTTAGCTGTGTTTGGCAGCGCAACGCCTAGCTCTTGTGCCCCCGTTAGCGCAAGGTTTAGATCTTTTTGGTGAAGCGAGATTCTAAAGCCAGGATCAAATGTGCCTTCCACCATGCGTTCACCGTGCACCTCAAGGATCTTAGAATTAGCGAAGCCGCCCAGTAACGCCTGGCGAACTCGTGCTGGGTCAGCGCCGGCTTTTGATGCAAACACTAGCGCTTCAGAGACCGCTTCAATGTTCAGCGCAACGATGATCTGGTTGGCAACCTTACACGTTTGACCAGCACCGTTATCACCCACCAGCGTGATGTTTTTGCCCATCACTTCAAATAGAGGTCGAGCTTTATCAAAAGCGTCTTGCTCACCACCCACCATAATAGTCAGAGCAGCATTGATCGCGCCCACTTCACCACCAGAAACCGGAGCATCAAGGTATGACGCACCACCTTCGTTGATACGCGCCGCAATTGCTTTAGTGGCGATAGGTGAGATAGAACTCATATCGATGACTAACTTGCCCATCGCACCACCAGCAGTAAGACCTTGATCGACACCGTTATCACCAAACAGCACCTCTTCTACTTGAGGGGTGTTCGGCACCATAAGAATAATGACATCCGCCTGTTCCGCAGCTTCGGCTGGCGAATGACAAACCGTTGCGCCTGCTGCAACCAACTCGGCAGGAGCAGCGTTAAAATGATCCGAAAGAATCAAGTCGTGACCCGCTTTTTGAAGGTTACTCGCCATAGGTTTACCCATGATGCCAGTTCCGATAAATGCAATTTTAGACATGTTGTTCTCCTTAACGTTTGAGGGTTACCAGGCGCAATTAACGGTACAGGTTCAGCCAACCAAGGCCTTCTGTCGTTGTCGTTTTCGGTTTGTATTCGCAGCCAACCCAGCCTTGATAGCCAAGGTCATCAAGGTAGTTAAGTACGAATGGATAATTGATTTCTCCGGTACCCGGCTCGTGTCGACCAGGGTTATCAGCCAGCTGCACATGAGCGATTTGACCGATGTTCTGCTGCATGGTCGGCGTAAGATCGCCCTCCATAATCTGCATGTGATAGATATCGTATTGGATAGAAAGATTATCGCTCGCCACCTCTTTAATGATGGCTTTCGCTTGCTCGGTGGTATTCAGGAAAAAGCCCAGAATATCGCGCGTGTTAATCGCTTCAATCACTAGGCTAATGCCTTCGGCAGCCAGAGCATTTGCGGCGTAGTGCAGGTTAACCACAAAGGTTGCCTGAGCGTCTTGCACAGTCACTCCCTGTGGGACAATGCCAGCCAAACAGTTCACCTGTTTACAGCCCAGTTTCTTGGCATAAGCGATCGCTTTAGGAACGCCCGCTTGAAACTCTTTAACGCGTGCTGGGTCAACCGCAATACCACGATCACCAGCATCCCAATCCCCAGCAGGCAAGTTAAATAGCACTTGCTCTAGATTATTAGCATCAAGCTTTTGTTTAATCTCATCCGCATCAAAGACATATGGGAAAAGGTATTCGACGCCCTGAAAACCGGCCTCTGCGGCGGCTTCAAAACGGTCCATAAAATCAACTTCCGTGAATAACATTGACAAGTTTGCTGCAAATTTTGCCATGACTCTGTCCTTACTTTTTGTTTGGTGAAGCTAATGTGGTTTGGTGAAGCCGCGCTCTATTGGAGGCTTTCCGTAGAACTCAATCTCGCTCTACGGATACACATTATTTCGTGATTACTTGTACGCTAGCGCGGTTGGTGCATCGCTGCTGCTTTCCGCAAGCGGTTCAAATTCGTTGATGGCGTTGATCTCTACGCCCATAGAGATATTGGTCACGCGCTCCAAAATCAGCTCAACAACCACAGGCACTTTGTGCTTGTGCATGAGCTCTTTAGCTTGCTCAAACGCAGCTGCAATTTGGTCTGGCTCGCGAACTCGAATCGCCTTACAACCAAGACCTTCAACAACTGCCACATGGTCAACACCGTAGCCTTCAAGCTCTGGCGCATTCTGATTATCAAATGCCAGTTGCACACAGTAATCGATATCAAACTGACGCTGCGCTTGACGAATCAAGCCTAGGTAGGAGTTGTTCACCAGTACATGAATATATGGCAGATTGAATTGAGCACCTACCGCCAGCTCTTCAATCATAAATTGGAAGTCGTAGTCACCGGAGATAGCGACGATATCGCGATCCGGATCCGCAGCTCGAACGCCCAATGCAGCAGGTGTTGTCCAACCAAGCGGGCCAGCCTGACCACAGTTGATCCAATATCGAGGCTTGTACACATGAAGGAACTGCGCTGCGGCAATCTGCGACAAGCCTATAGTGCTGACGTAGCAAGTATCACGACCAAATGCTTTGTTCATCTCTTCATAAACGCGCATCGGTTTCATCGGTGCTTCATCGAAATTGGTTTTACGTAACATGGTCGACTTGCGGTCCTGACACTCACCTACCCAGCCACTTCGATTTGGTAATTTACCTGCATCGCGCCACTCTTTAGCGACTTCAACCATGAGCTCAAGTGCCGATTTTGCATCTGAAACAATGCCTAAATCAGGGCAGAACACGCGACCAATTTGGGTCGGTTCAATATCGACATGGACAAACTTACGACCTTCCGTGTAAACATCGACAGAGCCGGTATGGCGGTTAGCCCAACGGTTACCAACGCCAAATACAAAGTCAGAGTTCAGCATGGTTTCATTGCCGTAACGGTGAGAGGTTTGTAGGCCCACCATACCCGCCATTAACTCGTGGTCATCTGGGATAGAACCCCAGCCCATCAAGGTTGGTATCACTGGTACACCTGTGATCTCAGCAAATTGCTGCAGTAGCTCAGATGCGCCTGCGTTGATAACACCACCACCTGAGACAATCAGAGGTTTTTCAGCTTGTGCCATCATGCTGAGTGCTTTCTCAACCTGTTCGCGAGTCGCTTTGGGTTTGTATGGTTCAAGCGGCTCGTAGGTATCAATATCGAACTCAATTTCGGCTAACTGTACATCTAGAGGTAGGTCAATCAGAACTGGGCCCGGACGTCCTGAACGCATCAAATGAAAGGCTTTTTGAAAAGCGCGTGGCACTTGAGCTGGCTCCAGTACCGTGGTTACCCACTTAGTAACAGGCTTAGCAATGGATTCGATGTCGACCGCTTGAAAGTCTTCTTTATGAAGGCGAGCACGTGGAGCCTGACCAGTAATACATAAGATAGGGATCGAGTCAGCCGATGCCGAATAAAGACCTGTGATCATATCCGTCCCTGCTGGACCTGAAGTACCAATACACACACCAATATTATCTTGGTTAGAACGTGTATAACCTTCAGCCATATGTGAGGCCCCCTCTACATGTCGAGCTAAGACATGATCTATCCCTCCGAATTTTTTCATTGCTGCGTACATTGGGTTTATTGCTGCGCCGGGAACACCAAATGCGATGTCTACTCCTTCACGTTTAAGCACTTCAACCGCTGCTTCAATCGCTTTCATAATTGCCATTCGAACCTCCAGCTAAGATTGTATACAATTAAATTAACTTTTGTGTACTATGAATTATCCACAATATTTATCAAGCCCAATTTGAAACAATTTTGTTACATAAACCTATCCTATTGAACTGCAAACAAGCCTGAAAACCCTGCAATTCATTGCTTTATATAAAATATCTTTACGTGTAAATAAATTACAAAAAGATCAAATGATAAATAAATGTTAAATTCTATTTGCTTGTTTACAATTTCTAAAATATAAATACCGTTAAAAAGAACATTTTGTATACAAAATGACATCATATTGTGTAAAGGAGACAAGCAATGATGAATGACGTGAAAGAAAGAGAAGAAACACTGTGTATGCAGGTACTTGGGAATATGGACACCCCCGAGTACAAAGAGATCTTGTCTAAAGATGCATTGAAGTTCTTAGAAGCTATCGTTAACAAGTTTGGAGATCGCCGTCATGCCCTGCTCAATGATCGCGACATAAAACAAGCGCAATATGATGACGGTGAGCTGCCTAATTTTAGGAAGGACACTATCTCTATTCGTCAGAATAAAGAGTGGAAAGTCGCAACACCGCCCCCGGAACTACTGGATCGTCGCGTAGAGATCACTGGCCCTATCGAGAGAAAGATAGTGATCAACGCATTAAACTCAGGTGCGAAAGTCTTCATGTGCTGTTTTGAGGATGCGTCCTCCCCAACTTGGGCCAACATGGTTGAAGGGCAAATTAACTTAAGAGATGCCAATTTGGGCACCATCAGCTATTTTGATGAGAAGAAACAAAAGAACTACCAGCTAAACAGCGACCCTGCGTTGTTAATCGCTCGCCCTCGTGGAATCCATCTACCTGAACAATCAATTCAATTCAATAATCAACTCATCGCGGGTTGTCTGATGGACTTTGCGCTGTACTTTTTCCACAACTATCAATCACGTGCACAGCAAGGCTTAGGCGTTTACTACTACATTCCAAAGCTTGAGAGCATGGAAGAAGCACAATGGTGGGACGACATTTTCAGTTTCACCGAGAACTATTTCAACGTAGCAAAAGGCACAATCCGTGCGACCGTATTGATTGAAACGCTGCCAGCCGTTTTCCAAATGGAAGAGATCTTGTACGCCATGCGCGATCACATCGTTGCGATGAACTGCGGCCGTTGGGATTACATCTTCAGCTACATCAAAACACTGAAAAATCATAAAGATCGTATCTTGCCAGACCGTCACGGGATCGGCATGGATCAAGAGTTCCTGAACGCTTACAGCCAACTGCTGGTTCGTACTTGTCACGCTCGTGGAGCACTGGCAATGGGGGGCATGTCAGCCTTCATTCCAGCAAAAGATCCACAAGAGATGGAACGCGTTACCGCCAAGGTTATTGAAGACAAACAAAGAGAGTCAAAAAACGGTCACGATGGCACATGGGTCGCGCACCCTGCCTTAGTTGATTTAGCGATGTCGATCTTCGACAAGCACCTTGATGGCAAAGTCAATCAAATGGATTTCCAAAGCCCTGACCACACCATCAATGCCGGCACCTTACTTAAACCATGTGAAGGCAGCCGCGACGAGGCCGGCGTACGCAAGAATATCCGTATTGCGCTGTATTACATCGAGGCTTGGATCCAAGGCTACGGCTGTGTACCTATCTACGGACTAATGGAAGATGCCGCCACCGCAGAGATCTCAAGAGCCAACATTTGGCAATGGATTCATCATGGCGTCACGCTCGATGACGGCCAAACCTTTACCAAACAACTGTTCCACTCTTGGCTTTACCAAGAGTTAGACACAATAAAACACGAAGTCGGTGACTCGCGCTACGCAGCAGGTCGATTCGAAGAGACGGCCGATCTTTTCTATCAGCTTTCTACAGCCGAAGAGTTCGCTGCCTTCCTAACTTTACCAAGCTATGGGCTTTTGCAAGAATCCAGCTAGGCGTCTTGCGGCGATTCAAACAGATCAATAAACACTGATTTTGGTCTGCTTGAATTAGCCAAGCCCATGAAAATTAAGAGATAACATGGGAAGTTTGACTCTACAACAAGCGTTAACCATTATAGATGGCACCTTTAAAGCAGGCAAAAAGATTCACACAGAGCCACTCACTGTTGCTGTGTTAGACAGCGGTGGAAAACTGATTTCTCTGCAACGTCAAGATGGCTCCAGCATGATGCGACCTGACATCGCCATTGCTAAAGCCTGGGGCGCACTCGCACTAGGGTGTTCCTCAAAAAAACTCGCCCAAGATGCAGACAACAGGCCAGCATTTATCTCCGCGGTGAACGTACTCGCACACGGAAACATGGTGCCAGTACCAGGGGGCTTACTGATTCGAGACAAGGATAAAACGGTACTCGGTGCTATTGGTGTCAGCGGTGACATTTCAGACATCGATGAAAGCTGCGCCATCAATGGAAGTGGCTGCGCAGAGCTGTTTAGTGACGAGATGCTGCAAGCTTAATCCAGCAGCAATAGAGATAACTTAAAAAGAAAAGCCGAAGCCTTATGCTTCGGTTTTTTTTATGAATCTAAAAAGAGATAAGCGAACCTACTCGTAGGCACTCAACCAAGTTTTTAAAAGTTGGTTAGTGTTTTTCTTCTGACTTGCCGATAAAGACTTAACCAGCTTTTTCTGCATTTCGACATGCTCAGTCATCATCTCATCAATCAGAACTAAGCCATCTTTAGTCAATTTAACGCTGACGCTGCGTCGGTCTTCTTTACTGTGCTCGCGGCTGATTAACCCTTTAGCTTCCAGTTTATCAAGACGATTAGTCATCGCACCTGATGTCAGCATCATTGACCCAATCAGCTCAGAGGGCGTTAGTCGGTATGGCTTGCCAGAGCGTCGCAAGGTTGCCAATACATCAAACTCACCCAATTTCATGTCGTATTTTTTATGAAGGCCGGCAACTTGCGTCTCCATATACTTTGCAATACGCATAATCCGGCCCATCATTGCCATAGGCTCAGTTTCTAATTCGGGCTTTTCCTTTGCCCATTGCGCTACAACGCGGTCGATAGCATCCATTTGCAATCTAGCTCCGTTATTAGTCTGATTACTTTAAACTAGTTTAACATAAAGATACTTTACAACCACTAGTTCTCAGTATACAGTTCACACAATAGTTATCTTAACATAAAGATATTTTAGATGAACATATTATTAGCAATGATTCCCGCATTCTTCTGGGGAACAACTTATGCAGTGACGCAATTTACGCTACAGGGGTGGCCACCATTATTACTAGGTGCTTTGCGCGCATTACCTGCTGGTTTGTTATTGCTAGCGGTAAAACCGACACTGCCGAAAAAAGGCGAGTGGCAAATCATTTTCACTCTAGGCCTGATCAACATCGCGACCTTCTTTGGTTTGATCTTCGTGATGGCACTGACGCTGCCTTCAGCGATTTCGGGCGTGGGTATGATCTCTGTGCCTGTGTTCGCAATGATCTTCCATTGGGTAGTGAAAAAGCAGCGCCCACATTTGATTCAAGCCTTGTCAGGTATTGGACTGGTCACCTTGGCGTGGATTCTATTCAACCCAAGCCAAATCGCCTTGAACCCTATCGGTTTAGGTGCCATGTTTGCCGCGATAATGTGCATCGTTATCGGCAGCAGCATTACCAAATCACTGGGGAATCGCATGCACTGGTGGAAAGTACTGACATGGCAGCTCATTCTGGGCGGAGCAATCTTATCTGTCGCGTCCGGCGTTCATGCCTTCATTGACCCACAGCCTTATGTGAATTCGGTGACTCATTTCGATACTCGCAACGCAATGGGCTTGGTTTGGGTGATTGGGCTAAACACAGCGCTGGGTTACGGCATGTATGTATGGTTACTACAACGTATGACGGTGGTTGATTTCACCTTTGGTGGCATCGCCAATCCAGTAGCGGGCATAGTGACAGGTATGGTGTTAATGGGAGAATCCTTCACTGTGGTACAATACTCACTCATGACAGGCATGATCATCATGTCACTGCTACCACAACTGATTCTTGCAATCCGACAGTCCAAAACCATCAAACCTGTTACGCAGTAAAAGCGGCAAACTAAACTATAAAAACGCGCCTTAAATTGGCGCGTTATTTATTAATAGTCGATTACAAACTTAAGCCTAAATCTAATCAATATATCGAACCTTGGTCATCATCAACCCAAAGGCAGCCAACACTTGAGCCACAAAACAGCTGACAAAAAGTACCGACAAACCAAACATTGTCACCAAGTATCCAGAAGCAGCCAAACCAAATGGCATCAAGAGTTTAAACAAAGACCCTGTAATTCCAGCAACACGACCAAGGTGCTTTTCCTCGAATGCTTCTTGACGATAGCTCCAAATACAAATGCTGCTGTAGACGCCAATCGCACTCACCCATAAGAACGACATCATCAATACACCTTTTTCAATGACAACCATGTGCGCTGAAGTCATACCTTGCAGTGAATAGCTTTGACTCAGCAATGCAGGGAACAAGAATCCAAACGCCTCTAATACAATAGACAAAATAAGCAGCACGCCAAGCCCGATGCGCTTTCTAACCTTATCCGCGGTAAAAGAACCTAATAATCCACCGACGCCGGACGCCGCGATCAAGTAACCAACCTCGATATGACTGAGCGCTAATTCAGCTTTGGCAAAATAGATGGCTTGAATCCAGAAAATTGCACCCGTGGTATTGATCACCATCACGACCAAGGTGATGTGCCACATGTTTTTATTCGCATATAAGATCAACCAACCCTCTTTAAGCGCACTCAGCACCGACTGTTGAGCCACGGGGGCTGATGGCTTGAATTCCAGTTTATTGAGCTGCCAAAACGCTAGCACATACATCACCGCAATAAGCAAAAACACGTTATGTAACGCAGACAATAAAAGCAGCCCACCAGACAAAACCGGGCCAACAGTTTCTAACAAACTGTACAAAGAACTCATTCTCGCGGTGGCGGTATTTTGCATGTGCTGAGGTAAAACATTTTTCATCATCCCAATACGCGCATTGTGGTAACCATAGTTAAACGCCATCATAAGGAACGCGCACGGAAACAGGGCGTACAAAGGGTTCGGCAACCATCTTACTGCAATATAAGAGACGACCAATACTGCTGCTTGCCCGATCAACATGCATTGTGACCACTGCTTTTTATTAAACCTATCAACCCAAACACCGATGAACAGAGCTAATAGTAGGTTGGGTAAAAACTCGACGGCTCTCATCCAACCCATCATCTCTGAAGATTCTGTCAACTCGTAAACCAACAAGGGCAAAGCAAGGTCATAAATCTTGGTACCAAAGGCAACAAAGAACGCCGTTGAGAACAAAACAATAAAGCTTGAGCTTTTCCAAATAGAGGGTGATGCCTCTGCACCTTTTACACTTTCCATTTCTTATTCCCTTTTAAAAACAATCGAGTAACCCTATTATCGAGATTAAAAGATGAAGAAAAATAGAAAGATTAAACAAGGATTTCACCTTTATGCATTTCTGGAAGGCACTGGCATTTTTACGTTCTCGGGTACTCGTTAACCAACCGACCTCACTCTCTTTAACTGAAATAACGAATGCGCTAGGCTGTACCAGACGCAACGCTCAATTGGTGATCAAAAAGCTAGTCAGCGAAGGCTGGATTGACTGGAAGTCGGGAGTTGGCAGAGGCAACCTACCCACACTCACGCTATTAAAAAGCTTGGACAGTGAGCTTGAGATGCGAATAGATGAATTGCTCTCTGAGAATAAAGTTGACCAAGCATTGGAGCTGGTTGATGAATCACAACGGAATCAGTTTCTACTGGGTTATATCAGCCGCTATCAAAGCTTGCCGACTGAACTAGATATCCTGCAAATCCCTTTTTATCGAGGGACACACAGTCTGGACCCTATTGAAGTCACACGACGCACTGAAGCTCACATAACTAGCTACCTTTTTAGTAACTTACTACGTTTCAACAAGTCAACTCACTCGTTTGATGGTGATCTTGCCATTGATTGGTATCAAACAGAGCACCGTTGGCACTTCACGTTACGCAAAGGCTTAGTCTTTCATGACGGTTCACCGATTCTAGCGCAAGACGTCAAAGCACACTTTCAACGTCTGAAAGGAAGCTGTCATCACAATAGTCAGCAATTTAAATGCATCTCCGCTATTACTGTTATCGATTCGCTTCACCTCTGTTTCGATATCAATGCCAACACAGGCTACCTTCCGTCACTGCTGTCGTGCTCCGCCGGAGGTGTTGCTAAAAAAGTAGGAGATAAAATTATTGGTAGCGGCAGCTTTAAATTAGTGGAGCAGTCCGAATGGCTAACCAGACTCGAGGCATTCAACTCCTACCATGGACACCGGCCTTGGGTAGATGGTATCGAGATGTGGAATGTCGGTGATAAAGCCAAAGACTATGAAATGCACTGCGATGTTGTTCACTCACACCCACATTACCAACACTCATCCACATCAAACGAGCTTGCCGAAATAGAACAGTGGGAAAAGGGGTGCGAGTACGCTTTGCTCAACCCACATAGACACACTTGGCTATCAAACCCACAACACCTTAAATCACTGAGTGAATTACTACGTTTGCTGGGGATCGCTAAAGACATACCTCTGGACACTGTCGGCTACGCCGCGGGGATGCTATCGACGTCCAATCAATCAACACAGCCAAAGATAGAAACGGCGAATAACAAAAGCCCATTGCAAATGGCTCGACAATTCGCAGACCAGCTTAGCAAGCCTAAACAACCGTTAAAGATCCTAACCTATCAGCTGTTTGACCACATAAAAATGGCTCGCCACTATTGTGAGCGGTTGAATGAACTTGGTTTTATCTGCGAATATCAAGTGCTTGAGTTCCCAGAGTTTTGCCAGTCAGATAACCTAAAAGATGCTGACATATTAATTAGCGGCGAAGTATTTTCAGATAACCTCGATAGTAGTTGGATGGGGTGGCTACAAAGTTCTATCACATTAGAAGTGTGCCTCACTGACGAGCAAAAACAGTGGCGAGATGAAAGCCTTGAACGGCTCTGGAAAATAACCGATTACCAACAACGACAACCTCTCTTCCTAAACATAGAAGCGCAATTGATCGCATTCGGAATCTATCGACCAATTTTTCACGTTAAACAGCAGCTCAATTATGCCAAAACCGTGAATCCTGTGGAGCAGTTGGCGAACGGCTGGATTGATTTCAATCAAATCACTATGCGCCGCTAAATTGGTCAATTCTCAACCCAAATTAAACCCCACAAAGAACAATGAATTTATTTAAGTGTCAATTTATAAAAAAATCTACCTCAATAAGTCAATTTCATAGATTTAATTTCTCCATTTAACTTCAATTAGAGATAAAAAGACAAATTTTTTCTCCGACGACCTCCTTATACTGTGACACGTCATTAGGGCGCTACAAGCCTATGATTTAAAATAATTATTAATGAGTAGTCACCATGAATTCGAAGTCGCTAACTATCTTGCTTTTTGTCTCTGTTTGCTTAATTTGGGGAACCACTTGGTTCGCTATGGAAGTGGCATTGCATTCTATACCACCAATTTTTGCTACTGGACTGCGCTTTTTACTTGCAGCCCCTCTGCTTGCAGTACTAGCAAAAGCCTTCAATCAACCTTTGCTGTTCCCTAAGGGCAAGCGTCAATGGCTACTTATTGTGGCACTGATGTATTTCGCGATTCCGTTCACTTTGATGATCTACGGTGAGCAATACATCTCTTCTGGTTTGGCTTCGATCATCTTCGCTAACATGCCTGTTGCTGTGATGTTGATGTCGGGTTTGTTCCTTGGTCTACGCTTAGCGAAGCATCAAATATTCGGCCTAGTTACCGCGGTTATCAGCCTGTGTTTAATTCTTGGCAACGAAATGCAAATGGGGGGTGATGACTACTTTATCGGTACGGTATGCCTAGGTCTTGCGGTCGCGATTCACGCGGTAATGTACGTGTTAGTTCAAAAACATTGTAAAGGCATCGAGGTACTGACTTACAACGCTGTACCAAGTTTCATTGCTGCAATTTTCTTGTTTGCAGTATCGGCAGTAGGTGAGAACGTGAACGTAGAATCTTTCACTTGGGATTCTATCTCAGCGGTCGTGTACCTAGGTTTTGTAGCAAGTGTCGGCGGTATTGTGGCTTACTTCAAACTAGGTCAGGTTTCGACGCCGTTCCAAGCCTCCATTTGTTTCCTTATCTTCCCAGTGGTTGCACTGTTAATCTCTTGCTACATCAATGGTGAGGTGCTATCGGAACAGTCTCTGTTTATGATGATCCCTCTGCTTTGTGGCATCCTGCTAACCAAAGCACCGAAGAGCATCTTCAAGCTGCGTTCAACGCTTAAAGCGGCAAGCAGTAACTAAGCAGCTAAACTCAAAGATAAAACGCATTCAAACTGCCCCAGAAGCTCACCATATGCTACTGGGGTTTTGTTTAGCCCAAACTCGCCTTCACAATTTACTGCCCCTTGAAAGCCAGCCCCTTCTCATACTGAACCGCTTACCAAGCGAATGACTTAAACATCGCGATCAACTACATTAGACACAGCCATTGTAGCCAGCTCTGGTTAATACCCGTAATTATCTCTCCACAAAGGAATGTCATGAGTAATCCCATCAAACATATGCGTCTTGTCAAAGGTCAACCTTGTAGGGTTGAGGAACTGACGAATAGCGACGATGCGTTCTTAGAGCCGCACAGACATGAATACTGGGAGTTAGTATGGTGCGTGGATAATCATGGCAGTCAGAGTATTGATTTCGTTGACTACGACAATAAGATCGGCCGTATTTTCACCATTGCACCGGGCCAAGTACACCGCTCGGAGCTAGTCGGAAAAAGTGCTCGTTTACTGGTATTTACCCCAGGCTTTGTTAAAACCAATCACCGCAACACTCAGCTGGTCGATACTGTTTTTGCCATGCACCAAAGCCGCCCTCCCTATTTGGATTGCAATGAAGAAGGCAACCGCTACCTGTTGCCTATTTTCGACATGCTGAAAGAAGAATGTGCACTAGAAGAGAGCGACTGGGACTTAGTAGAATCACTCATGAATAGCTTTTTGCGCTACATCCTGCGCTTTGCTAGCCAATCCTCATTAAAAGGTGAAGTACGCGATAGCCGAGTGAGCAAGGTGGTTGATTTGATTGAACAGCACTACGTCACCCATAAACATTGTGATTTTTATGCGCAAGCTCTGTCGATAACCAACAAACGCATTAACGAAATTGTCAAAGCTGAAAAAGGTAAAACCGTCACTCAATTGATCCACGACCGAATCATTTTAGAAGCGAATCGAGAACTGATCTTCTCAACCAAGACCATCAAGACCATCGCTTTTGAACTCGGCTTCGAAGATCCAGCCTATTTCAGCCGTTTTTATCGCGGACAGATGAAAGAGTCACCGGCACAATTTCGAAGCCGATGTGCAAATAGTGCAATATAATACGCAGATAATCCCTTTTTTAGCCTCCACTAAGTTCCGATAATGCTCCCTCTTTATTTCATCCATCTTGGTACATCCAAATTGTTGGGAGCTTGTTCGAATGGCCATAAACCTAAAAACCGATCCAATATCTAAGTCTTTTTATCAATACCTTTGGCCAGCGCTAACTGGCATGGTGATCAAATCTCTTTTCATCATGGGAGACGCTTGGTTCGTTGGGCATGGTGTCGGTCCTGATGGCTTGGGCGCTATCGCTCTAACCATCCCTGCCTTCTCAATATTTACTGCAATTGCCATGATGGTTGGTATTGGTGGGGCGGCGCTGATGTCTATTGAAGTGGGCAAAGGCAACGTAACCTCTGGGCAAACTCTGTTTAATCAATCGATGTTGATCACCGCTCTGTTTTGCACAGTAACCGTCAGCATTGCATTGTATTGGCTCGATGAGATTATTGCGCTGATGGGGGCTTCAGGATACATGGCTGAGCTCACTCACGACTACCTATCTGTAATGCTGCAGTTCTTCGTACTCTACTCGTTAGCTTGGGTTATGTCGTGCTTTGTGCGTAACGATACCAACCCAAAACTGGCGACTTATGCCATGTCAATTGGCGCTATAGTCAACCTCGTATTGGATTACTTCTTCGTCCTAAAATGGGGTTGGGGCATGAAAGGGGCCGCCTACGGCACAGCCATCGCGCAGGGTGTCATCGCGTGTATTTTATTGAGTCACTTTTTACGTAAACAAGGCACATTAACACTGAGTTTAAAAGGCATTAGTTTTGATAAACTGCCAAGCATCCTGAAGATTGGCACTCCAACTTTCTTCATTGAAGTAACAGCAGCGATAACGATCTTACTGTTCAACTATGTCCTGTTGGATCAGTTTGGCGAGAACCATATTATCGCTTATGGTTTAACAGCCAACATCGGGGTCTTTGCTCTATTTGTGATGGTCGGTATTGCTCAAGCTTGTCAGCCTATAATTAGCTTCAACCATGGTGCGAACCAGCCAAATCGCATCGAAGAAATCTTCCGCTTAGGATTAAAAAGTGCGGTCGGCAGTGGCCTAGTATTTATGGGGATTGTGTATCTGTTCGCACCTCAAATCGCAGCACTATATCTGGGGGCTTCAAGTGATTTGATAGGGTTATCCGCGACCGCACTCACCTCCTTTTTCTTTGGTGTGCCGCTAATGGGGATCAACTTAGTGATTGCTAACCTGTTTCAAGCTACTGCCAAACCTAAACAGGCAACACTAATATCTCTTGCTCGCGGTTTTGTGTTCGTGGCTTTGGGTATCATCATTCTGCCAAAGCTGTTCCCAGAACAAGGGATTTGGGCAAGTATTCTATTCGCGGAAACTCTAACGGCAATCGTCAGCCTTAACATGTTACACCGTAACAAAAAGCACTTTACTGACTCCTTAGAGCAACAAGTCGTGTAGACGAGCGATCAGCAAAAACTAAAAAAGCTCCAATATCGCTATTGGAGCTTTTTATTTATCTCG
>NZ_JBQKUM010000055.1:0-34218 GCF_054968605.1 Pseudoalteromonas sp. G5_S1_14_S5
CATTAAAAGGCTCTAGCAGAAATGCTAGAGCCTTTTTGCTTTTCACTGTCTCCAAATTCCAGTCAACAATTCCCTCGTTTCGCTAGTTCTGATGAAACAGTGTAAGTGCTTACTTATCTCAGCCTCATTTATTAATAGCCAAGCCACAAACTTCATTTCTTTATGAGAATTATTCTCAATATTTTGTTACATTTTGGTCGTTATTACTAAAAGGCTACAAATATGGACATCTCTCGTCGTAAATTTATTCAATCATCTCTCGCTATATCTGCACTTACAGTCCTTCCTGCTTGTTCTATGAAGAGATCGGTTGATGAGAAGGGAGGGTATGTTTACGACTTAACTGCTGAGCCTTCTACTGCTGAAATTGTACCTGGATTTACTACTAACGTTTTGGGGTTCAATGGTCAGATCCCTGCGCCAACAATTCGTTGTCGACAGGGCGACAAAGTTACGATTCGTTTCACTAATAAACTATCAGAACCAACCACAATTCACTGGCATGGTTTAAGAATCCCTATAGAAATGGACGGAGTGCCTTTCTTGAGTCAGCCACCAATCATGCCCGGTGAAACGTTCGTCTATGAATTTACGCCACCAGATGCAGGCACGTTCTGGTATCACCCACACATGAACAGTGTTAAACAACTTGGTATGGGCTTAGTCGGTCTAATTGTTGTTGAAGAGAGCACACCAGTTCAGTTCGATGAAGAGCATACTTTGATGCTTAAACACTGGCACCTTGATAAACAAGGACAGTGGAAGGACTTAATGATCCCACGTCTTAGCGCTCGTATGGGGACTCCTGGGGAGTGGAGCAGTGTTAATGGAGTACATGAGCCTACTTATCAACTAAAGCAACATGCAACGACTAGGCTTCGTATAGCAAATGTCGATAACACAATCACTTATCCTATCGCTGTTGAAGGTGTAGAAGCATGGGTTATTGCCATAGATGGTAACCCGATAAAAACACCTTATAGGTTGACTGAACATAAAATCGGCCCAGGTATGCGTGTCGACATCGGTCTGATTGCTCCAAAGGCTGGTAAGCGAGTGAATATACTGCAAATGAAGGGACGTTTTCCTTTTTCTTTATGTGAGTTTGAGGTTGTAGATTCCACGCTCATCGAAGGCCAAACACTTCCGCTATTACCTCTTAATCCTGTGCCTAAGTTAGATCTCGCTAACGCAGAAGAGATCGATTTTGTGTTTGAGTGGGAAGGGGCGGTGTCGCCGGTTTCCAAAGGTGGGAAAGCCATGCCTAAGTTTTGGCTGACCAATAAAAGAGCCTGGGAGGGGATGAGTAAAAACAATATCCCAGAACCACTCGCTACATTAGAGCTCGGTAAAACTTATATATTCGATCTTAAGAATGTTACCCAATACCATCACCCGATCCATATACATGGTCACACGTTCACGGTACTTGATTTAGATGGCAAAAAAATTGAGGAGCCTTTTCACACGGATACCGTATTACTTGGAAAGAACGGTCGAGCGAAAGCGGCATTTGTAGCGGACAACCCCGGACGTTGGATGTATCACTGTCATGTGATTGAACATATGAAAACAGGGCTAATGGGCTATATCGAAGTTAAGTGACACCTGTAACGTTTAATATTTGCGCATACGTTCTTAGTTTCCATCCTCGCTTTTATCGGCGGTAAAGCTAGAATATAGGAACTGTTATTTGGGAGGATTCATGGGTCAGTTATCTATTTTAGGCTTTATTGCCATTGGTGGTGCATTTGGTGCTTGTTCACGTTATCTGATTTCAGAACTGTGTGTACTACTGCTTGGGCGTGGTTTTCCTTATGGTACGCTAACTGTTAACGTGATTGGTTCTTTCATTATGGGTCTACTGATCGCTGCATTTGAAAATGAGATGGTTGCAACTGAGCCATGGAGACAGATCATTGGCTTGGGCTTTCTTGGTGCTTTAACTACATTCTCAACTTTTTCGATGGATAACGTTCTTTTAATGCAGCAAGGCGCATTTTTCAAAATGGGACTAAACGTACTACTCAATGTGGTGTTAAGTATCTCTGCGGCATGGATCGGCTTCCAACTTTTGATAAAGTCATAAAATCTTCTTACGATTTGTTAACAACTCGGCTTGGTTTATCCAAGCCGTTTTTATATACTCGATAGTACTTGTCGGAGTGCCATATGGCTGAGACCGTTAACTCGGGATCCGTTGAACCTGATCAGGCTAATACCTGCGAAGGGAACAAGAGTAGATATCTAACTAGAATCCCTCTAGAGATCTATCACCAGATCACAACTGTATTTCTTACCGTGATCCCTCTTGTAGCATCAATCCGTCAAGCATTTTTATCCCAATAAATAATGGCTAAAAGCCAAGGAAAAATGCTATGTCGAGTCGTAAACAAGCAAGACTGGAAGCGAAGAATTTCATCGATTCTTTATCAGTACAACCTTATCCAAATTCAAAGAAAGCTTACATCCAAGGCTCTCGAGAGGACATTCAAGCCCCAGTTCGAGAGATATCACTCGCTGATAGCCTTGTTGGCGGTACCCAAAAAGAGCCTGTATTTGAACGTAATGCACCTATTCACGTCTATGACACCTCCGGTGTTTATACTGACCCAACGCACGAGGTAGACCTTTATAACGGCCTTCCAAAGCTAAGAGAGCGGTGGATCGAAGAGCGTGGTGATACTGAGATATTAGATGATGTTAGCTCTGTTTATACCAAAGAGCGTCTAGAGGACGAAACCTTAGACGAGCTTCGTTACGGAAACCTACCTAGAATTCGTCGTGCGACTGGCGAGCAATGCGTGACTCAGTTGCACTATGCTCGTAAGGGTATTATTACCCCTGAGATGGAATACATTGCGATTCGCGAGAATATGGGACGTCAGAAGTTCGCAGATGAGCAACTGAACCACCAACACCCTGGCCATAACTTTGGCGCAAACCTACCAAAAGAAATTACCCCTGAGTTCGTGCGGAAAGAGGTTGCTGAAGGTCGAGCTATTATCCCTTCAAACATCAACCACCCAGAATCAGAGCCGATGATTATTGGCCGTAATTTCCTCGTGAAAGTAAACGCTAATATCGGTAACTCTTCGGTAAGCTCTTCGATTGAAGAGGAAGTTGAGAAGCTAGTTTGGTCAACTCGCTGGGGCGGCGATACGGTGATGGACTTGTCGACTGGTCGAAATATTCATGAAACACGAGAGTGGATTCTACGTAATAGTCCAGTGCCAATTGGTACGGTTCCTATGTATCAGGCACTTGAGAAAGTGAATGGCGTAGCCGAAGACCTTAACTGGGAAGTGATGCGTGATACCTTAATTGAGCAAGCAGAGCAGGGCGTTGACTACTTTACGATTCATGCTGGCTTGCTTCTTCGCTATGTCCCTATGACGGCTAAGCGTGTTACCGGCATTGTCTCTCGTGGTGGCTCTATCATTGCGAAATGGTGTCTTGCTCATCACCAAGAAAGCTTTCTATATACCCATTTCCGTGAGATTTGTGAGATCTGTGCGAAGTACGATGTAGCACTTTCATTAGGTGATGGCCTGCGCCCGGGATCTATTGCAGATGCCAATGACGAGGCTCAGTTTGCTGAACTTCGTACCTTAGGTGAATTGACGAAAGTGGCGTGGGAATATGACGTACAGGTGATAATCGAAGGCCCTGGACACGTTCCGATGCACATGATTAAAGAGAACATGGATGAGCAATTAGAACATTGTCACGAAGCGCCTTTCTATACATTAGGCCCGCTGACTACAGACATTGCCCCTGGTTACGACCATATCACCTCTGGTATTGGTGCAGCGATGATCGGTTGGTACGGCTGTGCGATGCTTTGTTACGTGACTCCTAAAGAGCATTTAGGTTTGCCAAACAAAGAGGACGTGAAGACTGGTTTGATTACTTACAAGCTGGCGGCACACGCTGCTGACTTGGCAAAAGGGCATCCAGGCGCACAAATCCGTGACAATGCGCTTTCTAAAGCGCGCTTTGAATTCCGCTGGGAAGACCAATTTAACCTAGCATTAGATCCAGATACAGCCCGCTCTTTCCATGATGAAACCTTGCCACAAGAATCAGGTAAGGTTGCGCATTTCTGTTCTATGTGTGGACCTAAATTCTGTTCGATGAAGATTTCTCAGGAAGTGAGAGAGTACGCGAATGACACAGAACAAGTAGCAGCGGATCAGGCTATCGAGATTAAGATGCTAGATAACCCGTTGGAGGGGATGCGCCAAAAATCACAAGAGTTCCGTGATACTGGATCTGAACTTTACCATCCTGCCGTTGGTGTAAAAGAAGCGCAATTAGAGGAGTAATGACAGTGAAAATTCTGATCCCACCTCAATATATTGAGTTAACGGGAGAGGTTCAACACTGTCTATTGGTTGCTAAGCGACAAGGTTTAGCAACCGATGCAGTTGAGTTGGGTGTCAGCCCAACTCAATGCTTCTCAATCGTTGATTCTCAGCATTCACTTGCTATGGGCTTTGCTTCCGATGTCGTTTCAACTGAAGCGGGTCAGCTAAGCTCGCTTGATCACATCGTAAGTTATGACGAGTCGTTATCGCTGACAGATGTTCGAGATGCTTTAGCGCAATACCCTAATACGATATATGTCGGTGTAGCCGATAAGGCTACGGTATTAGATATTTGGTCACACTTAAACGCCAATCGAGCTATCAAAAGTATTACCACTGACCAAGAAGCTATAGATAGCCGCCATCACTTTGCGTGGTTACTAACATTATTGGCTCTAGATTTCCCATTAGAGGATACATTGGTTCTAGCACGCGCTGCGTCTAATGTTTCACGTGGAACATGGCCAAGCCATTATCAAGAGTTCCCAACTCCGGTGTTAGAAGACAAGCGTTTAGGAATTAGCGTTGGTTGGACTCATCAAGGAACGTCACTTTCATTCCCTGACTTGACTAAGAAAAGCCTAGGATTATACCCAGTTGTCGATGATGTCGAGTGGATCGAAAGGCTACTTAAGCTTGGAATCAATACTGTGCAACTGCGAATTAAGAATCCTCAGCAAGCGGATTTGGAACATCAAGTCGCACGTTCTGTCGCACTCGGCAGACAATACCAGGCTCAAGTTTTTATCAATGACTATTGGCAACTTGCACTCAAGCATGGCGCTTTTGGTGTGCACTTGGGACAAGAGGATATTGAAGAGTCGAACCTTTCACTATTGAGTAAAGCGGGCATCAAGATAGGTCTATCGACGCATGGCTACTATGAGTTGTTACGGATCGTGCAAATAAACCCAAGTTACATCGCGTTAGGACATATCTTCCCAACCACCACGAAACAGATGCCATCCAAGCCTCAAGGTTTGGTACGTTTATCTTTGTACCAACAGCTAATTGATACCATCCCATACTCAGAAAAGCTTGTTGGTTATCCGACCGTGGCTATTGGTGGGATTGATCAATCGACGGCAGAGCAGGTGTGGAATTGTGGCGTATCAAGCCTCGCGGTAGTGCGTGCAATTACGTTGGCGGCAGATCTCAAAGCGGTTATTGAGTTTTTCGAAGCTCTTATGAATGGCGACTCTTCAACCTTTACTGAAGAGGTTAGTCAGGAGTTGTGCCATGCTGACTGACTTTGAATTTGTACGCTATCAACGCCAAATCGCATTACCTGAAATCGGTGAACAAGGACAACGAAACCTACTAAACGGTCATGTGTTAATGATTGGTTGTGGTGGTTTGGGGAATGCTGCGGGTCTTTATCTAGCGGCGTCTGGCATCGGCAAAATCGTGCTGGTTGATGATGATTGTGTCGATTCGTCCAATCTACAACGACAGGTCGCCTTCAAAGAAAGCGATCTTGGTACTGCTAAAGTCGATGCGTTGAAACTTCAGTTGAGTGAGCTAAATGGTCGAAGCCAAGTTAGGACCATCAACAAGCGAATGGCAGAAGGCCAGTTAAAACTGGAAGTGATGCTAGCTGACGTTGTGTTGGACTGTACCGACAACTTTGCGACCCGCCAACAAGTTAACCAAGCGTGTTTCGAGGCTAACACACCATTGATATCAGGCTCCGCAATTGGTTGGAAAGGTCAGTTTGTTGTCTTCGATTATCAAAACCAGCAGGGGTGTTACCACTGCCTTTTCCCGTTTGACCACCATCCACAAACAACGCGTTGTGGTGACAGTGGCATCAGTGGGCCTGTGGTCGGGACTATTGGAAACCTCCAAGCTCTTGCTGCTATTCAGCTCATTAGCAGTGGCGAGTTTCAAGTGGCGACACATAACCTCAAGCTGTTCGACGGTAAGAGCATGAACTGGCAAAACCTAATAGTCACGCAAGATATCGAATGTCCGGTGTGCAATTCGTCAGTGACCAATAATTCAGAAGAAGCACTATGAGTAATATTATTATTTCAATTAACGAGCAACCAGAGCAGGTCGCGCAATCATCTTCTCTTGCAGATATTATTCATTCGCTTTCGCTACCTGATTTAGGGTATGTATTCGCTATCAATAACGCGGTTGTCCCACGCAGCCAGTGGCAACAAACCATCGTCAATGAAGGCGATTCTATCTCTCTTTTTCAAGCTATTGCAGGGGGCTAACTATGTTAACTATCGCAGATAAAACATTCCAATCAAGACTGTTCACTGGCACAGGCAAGTTCGCCAATAAGCATTTGATGGCGAGTGCTATCGAAGCTTCAGGTGCTCAACTGGCAACCATGGCACTGAAGAGAGTCGATATTCGTTCTGAGCAAGACGATATCTTACAGCCTATTATTGATGCTGGCGTAAACCTACTTCCGAATACCTCTGGCGCGAAGAACGCGAAGGACGCCATCTTTGCTGCTCATTTAGCTCGTGAAGCGCTTGGCACCAATTGGCTCAAACTTGAGATTCACCCAGATCCAAAATACTTAATGCCAGACCCAATCGAGACACTTAACGCGGCTGAGCAACTGGTAAAAGATGGCTTTGTTGTTTTGCCTTATTGCCATGCTGACCCCGTATTGTGTAAGCGCCTAGAAGAAGTTGGTTGTGCTGCTGTAATGCCGCTTGGTGCACCTATTGGTTCTAATAAGGGAGTCGCTTCAGCTGACTTCTTAGAGATCATTATCGACCAAGCGAATGTCCCTGTGATTGTGGATGCTGGCATTGGTGCTCCGTCGCATGCGGCGCGTGCAATGGAAATGGGTGCTGATGCTGTGTTAGTGAATACCGCGATTGCTGCTTCTCAACAACCGGTTGAAATGGCGATTGCTTTTAAGTTGGCAGTTGAAGCGGGGCGTATGGCTTATCGTGCTGGTCTTGCAGGTCAGGTGTCTCATGCGGTTGCTTCCAGTCCGTTAACTTCATTCCTAGACGAGTAGCATTACTATGACGTTTGTTGATCGATTTAAACAGCTCAACTGGGATGACATTGGTATGTCGATCTTCAGTAAAACGGCAGCGGATGTTGAACGAGCGCTGAGTAAACCCAAACGAGACTTAGAAGATTTTAAGGCTTTGATCTCTCCGGCCGCAGAACCTTACTTAGAGCAGATTGCACAACAATCGTTGGCGCTAACACGTAAGCGATTTGGCAACACGATGTCGTTGTATATTCCCTTGTATCTATCCAACTTGTGCGCGAATGCGTGTACGTATTGTGGTTTTTCGATGGAGAACCGCATCAAGCGTCGCACATTAACTTTAGCTGAAATTGATGCTGAGAGCGCAGCCATCAAAAAGATGAAGTTCGATAGTGTGTTGTTGGTTACCGGCGAACATGAAACGAAAGTTGGTATGAAATACTTTCGTGAGGTGTTGCCGAATATCAAAGCGCAATTTAATTACATTGCGATGGAAGTGCAGCCGCTTGATCAAGACGACTACGCGGAGCTTAAAACACTAGGCTTAGACGCCGTGATGGTCTACCAAGAAACGTATAGTCCAAGTACCTACGCTGAACACCACTTGCGTGGTAACAAAATGGATTTTGAATACCGGCTTGAAACGCCCGATCGTTTGGCAAAAGCGGGCATTGATAAGATAGGTATCGGTGCTTTGATTGGCCTGGAAGATTGGCGAACGGACAGCTTCTTCGTGGCTGCTCATTTAGACTATCTTGAACGTACTTACTGGCAAACGCGTTACTCGATTTCTTTCCCACGTCTTCGTCCTTGTGAGGGTGGTTTGCAACCTAAGTCGATCATGAGCGACAAACAGCTAGTTCAACTTATCTGTGCTTATCGACTATTAAACCCTGAGGTTGAGTTGTCTCTTTCGACTCGTGAGTCAGCAACGTTCCGCGACAATGTGCTTCCGTTAGGTATCACTAGCATGTCTGCGGCATCAAAAACGCAACCTGGTGGCTATGCTTCTGGTGAGGAAGAGCTTGAACAATTTGAGATAAGTGATGAGAGAGGTGCTGCTGATGTTGAAGCTATGATTCGTCAACGTGGCTTCGATCCGGTGTGGCGAGATTGGCACAGCGCTTACTCTGGCTAACTTGCTGCTTGATTGATGTTCCACGTGAAACATCAGTGATGTGATATCGACAAATAAAGACGGCTACCCTTAGGTAGCCGTTTTCGTATCTAACTTAGCTAAAATGATGTGGCTAAGTTACCTATCTAGTTAGGTGTTAAGGGTGAGCTAGTGGCGTTGTTGCTTGGCGTAGCCACTCTAACGTAACCCCGTCAACTAATGGGCTAACATCGTTCCACACTTTTTGGTGGTAATCGTTAAGCCATGCAAGCTCCTGACGTGTCAGTAGGTCTACGTTGATATTGCGCTTATCGATAGGGCAACGTGTTAGCGATTCAAACGTTAGCACTGAGAAGTCACCATGAGTTTGAAGCTCAATAACCAACTCTAAGTTTTCGATACGGATACCAAATTCATCGGCACGGTAGTAACCAGGCTCATTTGACAACACCATACCTTCAACAAGAGGAACGTCGATCAGCTTTTTAGAGATGCTTTGCGGACCTTCATGAACACTAAGGAAGTGGCCAACACCGTGACCAGTACCGTGGTCATAGTCGTAGCCTTCTGCCCATAAGTGCTGACGCGCTAGGATGTCCAATTGGAAGCCACGAGTACCTTGTGGGAAGCGAGCACGTGCAATACCGATGTGACCCTTAAGTGCAAGGGTGAATTGTTGAATCATTTCTTCGCTTGGCTGGCCAATGGCGATAGTACGTGTGATGTCTGTTGTGCCATCTAGGTACTGACCGCCTGAATCGACTAGGTATAGCGTATTCATTTCTAGCTGACCCGGCTCAGGCTGGTTCTCATGGTTGTAGTGACACATGGCTGCGTTTCCGCCTGCCGCTGAAATTGTGTCGAAACTTAGGTCCATCAGGGTAGGATCTTGCTCACGGAATGATTGTACTTTGTCAGCTAATACCGCTTCGTTATGCAGGTTACCTTGCGCGACTTCTGCATCAATCCAAGAAAGGAATTTTGCCATCGCCACGCCATCGCGGATGTGACATGCTTTCATACCTGCAATTTCTGTTTCGTTCTTCGCAGCTTTTGGCATTAGGCATGGGTCGGCGGCTTCAATGATATGGGCACCAGAGTTTTGAAGAACAAGTGTATACCAAGCATTGCTTGTACCTGAATCAACAGACACATTCTTACCCTCTAAAGATTGAAGGCGAGCTTCCAGCTCTGATGGGTGAGAAACACGAATACCATTACCAACGTGTGCTTCAAAGCCTGCAGGAATACGCGCTGGTTCTAAGAAGAAATCGACACTTTCATCGGCGTGAATGATGGCATTAGATAATACAACCGGCAGACGGGATACGTCTAAACCACGAATGTTGAGTAACCAGCAGATTGAATCCAGTTCAGTAAGGATAGCGGCATCAGCACCCTTGGCTTTTAGTAGCCCTGCAATTTCTGCACGTTTGCTTTCACTTGATTGGCCAACGGCATCGGTAGCCATGAGGCGAACATCAGAGACAACAGGTGTAGGGCGATCAGACCAAAGCTCATCAATCGGGTTTGCTGTTAATGTTGTAAGTTCTACTTTATCAGCCAGTCTAGCTTGTGCGCCTTTCAACCAAGCGGCTGTGTGCATTCGTGGGTCAAACGCAACTTTACTGCCTTGTGCTAGTGAATTGATGATCCAATCTAAAGCTGGTTCTTCAATAAGGTGGCGATACTCAAATAGCTCACCGGGTACTTGCTTGCGAACCTGAACGGTATAGCGACCATCAACAAAAATAGCCGCGTTTTCACGTGTGATAACAGCCGCACCTGCAGAGCCAGTGAAACCGGTTAGCCAGTGAAGTCGCTCGTTATGAGCTGGAACGTATTCACCAAGGTACTCGTCTTCATGGGGAATGATAACAGCATCTAAGTGGTTTGCTTCAAGCCAAGCTCGAACCGCAGTAACGCGTTCCGCAGTGATATTGTGCATCTGTGTTTATCCTTATTGTTAGGGTCCTTGTTAATACTCACAGCCTATATACCTGTGAGGGGACTTATTAGGTCAATAAGCTAGCGCTTTTGTCCGTTTGCTGCAAACGCTGTACGCCATTTTTATCTAAGGTGCAGAGTTTTTTCTTTGATGATATCTCGCAACCAATTTAAGGCTGGGTCGTTTTCTCTATCACGGTGCCAAAACAGAGTGTATGCCATTGGTGGAAATTTCATTGGCAGAGGCACAACCACTAAGTCGAGCTGCTTCGCAATAAGATGGGTGAAGTGGCTTGGTGCAGTAAATACAAAGTCGGTGTAAGTACATAGGCTCGCCGCGCTGTTGAAGTCGGGCACGGAGATAGCGATATCGCGTTGATGGCCGAGGTCTGCCAATTTGTAATCGAGTAGCCAGCGAGCGTTACCGTCACACCTTACTTGAACATGGCGCTGTGCCAGATAGGTTTCTAAATCCCATTGACCACTCAAAGCGGGGTGGTTACGTCTCAATACACACATCTGTGCGTCACGATAGATCTCCTGTTCGCAAATATCATCTGGTGGCAGCATGGTCAGGCGCGCATCGTTGATGTCGATGTCTTTGCCTGTGAGGCCGATGTCTAACTCACCAAGTTGTAATTTCTTAAAGGTTTGCTCTGTCCAAGCGTGAGTGTTGATATTTACCTTCGGCGCTTGGCGAAAGATCGCGGGTAAGAAGTGAGGAAGAATCAACGGGTAGACACTTTCAACTGCTGCAATATGAAAACTGTGGTCACTGTTGTTGGGCATGAAAGTCTCGGGTTGGGTAAGTACATCAAGTTGATTGATCAGTGTTTCTAGCCGTGGCTTAAGGAACACCGCTTTGGGTGTCGGGCGCAGACCGTGTGCACTTCGCGTAAAAAGAGGATCATTAAATTGTTCGCGAAGTTTGGCCAATGATTTACTCACGGCTGACTGGCTCAGGCATAATCGATGTGCAGTGCGCGTAACACTCAGCTCTTCCATTAGCACCTGCAAGCAAACGAGCAGGTTGAGGTCGAGGCGTGATAGTTTCTCGATGTTCATGTGAATTTCCTTATTGGAATAATGCTAATGATTATATGCCATTTTTGTTCATATCTTTAGTTGGTTATTATGCACCTAAATTAACTCATCCGGAGAATCTTGTGCTTTCTAACGCGCTTCCAACCCCTAGTAAACTGCAGGTTGCTTTATTGGCGATGCTGGTCCTTTTTAGCCCTTTGGCTATTGATATCTATCTACCAGCTCTGCCACAGATTTCGACAGCGTTTCACGTGGAACATGCACTAGCACAAGATACGATTACTTGGTTTTTGTTTGCTATGGGTGTCGGCCAACTATTTGCTGGTCCTTTGGCGGATAAGCTAGGACGTCGAACCGTTGCACTGGGAGGTATTAGTATCTATGCATTGAGTGCTTGCTTGGCGTGGGCAGCTCAATCGATTGATATGATGCTAATAGCTCGGCTGCTACAAGGCTTAGGAGCTTGTGCGACTTCTGTGGCAGCCTTTGCAACGGTTCGCGATCTATTTGGTCCAGAGAAGAGCGGTCGAATGATTAGCTACTTGAATGGCGCTATTTGTTTTATTCCTGCCTTGGCTCCGATTCTTGGCGCTTGGCTAACTCATCAATTTGGTTGGCGTGCGAACTTCAGTTTTATGGCGGGTTTCGCGGTTGTCGTTGGCAGCATCTTATTCTTCCAAATGAAAGAGTCGAACCCGGCGACGGAAAAGGTAGCGGTGTTCAAACTAGAGCGCTACTGGTCTATATTGAAAACACCTTCATTCCTTTTTCACGCCACTTTGTGTTTGATGGCGATGGCTGTGATCCTCGCTTATGTAACCTCAGCACCGGTTGTATTGATGGAAAAGCTCGGTTTGACTATGAAGGAATTTACTTTTTGGTTCAGTTTTAACGCGGTATTCAATATTGCCGCTGCGTTTACCGCACCAAAGTTTATGGACCGTTTTGGGACTTATAAAACTCTTGTTATCGGTATTTTAATGCTCGGTCTAGCGGGTGTGATAATGTTGCTACTTGCTCGACAAAATAGCCCGATTGCTTTCATGTTCCCTATCTTCCTGTCATCTGTTGGCTTCGCTTGGGTTCTAGGTGCGGCTGCAGGTAAAGCGTTGGAACCATTTGGTGACCGTGCGGGTACTGCCGCAGCGCTATTAGGCTTATTTCAAATGAGTGGGTCGGGCTTACTTGTTGGTACCATGCAGCGTCTTGATGTAACGTCACAAGAGATGATTGCGCTACAAATGTTCCTGATTGTTCCTGCGCTATTCGTGTTGGCGAGCAAGTCTGGTAAGTCGTGGCATGCAACGTTTGCAAAAGCATAAGCAATAAGGGTGACAAAATATACAAATGGAGGTTTGCGAAACGTTAAAACATGGTATATTTGTCACTCATTGAAACGTAAGTCTCCAACGGAAAAATACTGTAATGTCATTAACAACCTACGAAATGGCGCGCGTCTTAGAACAAATGGAAGATGCACCTGAAAAGGTTATGTTTGGTAAATTGCTTAAAGAGCTAGGCAACCAAAGTGAAGAGCGTATTCGCAGTGCGGCAAAACAAGTTCCAATTGATACTTTGCGAGATATCATCTACCAATTTCAGCGTGTTGTAGAGTCTCGTAAAGGTGAACAAGTTAAGCTATTAGCAAAAGAGCTAGCCGAGCAAGGAATCTCGGCTGAAGAGCTTCAGGCTTTTCTAGAAAAGTAAGCTTACCCCAGTTAAAAAGAAACCACTCAATTGAGTGGTTTTTTGTGTTTGGGAGTATCGATGTTTTAGTTAGCCTTCAAAACTCTATCTAATGAAAACGGTCCAGCACATGAACGTGTTTTAATTGCACAGTCATTTTGGCCAGCTTTTGATACGCCATAGTATTTTCTTTCGCTGCTGCTTCCGCATATGTTGATGTAAGAACGTCACCGCCAAGCGCTAGTTCACTTGTGATTGCAGCTCTAACAGCAAGATTAGAATTTTTCATAGTATTCCCTCTAGACTTAATAGTATTTACACATCGCAGGTTAATGAGTTGTAAACTTGCTTGCTTAAAAAGGATAGGAATCACCCGAAAATAATTTAACAGCTAAAACATCAAAGTTAGTGATGTTTTAGCTGTTAAGTGTTTGATTGAGTGATGTCATTTTTTGATTGTTTTTTCTTCTTAATATCCTAAACGCAGCCTAGTGTTTAGGTTATAATCAACTTTTATGTATAAATACCCAGTAGTGAGCATATCCAATGATAGATCCTTCGCTTTTACTCGATGGCCTAAACGACAAACAACGTGAGGCGGTCGCAGCACCTTTAGAAAACCTACTTATTCTGGCTGGTGCTGGTAGTGGTAAAACGCGAGTTTTGGTGCATCGTATCGCTTGGCTGCAGAGTGTCGAGCAAGCATCGCCGTTCTCTATCATGTCAGTAACCTTCACCAATAAAGCGGCGGCAGAGATGCGTGGTCGTATTGAAGAGTTGATGATGGGCAGCTCGTCAGGCATGTGGAACGGTACCTTCCATGGTATTTGTCACCGTATTCTGCGTGCTCACTACCTAGATGCAAAATTGCCAGAAGATTTCCAGATCATTGATTCCGATGATCAGATTCGTCTATTACGCCGCTTAATCAAAGCACAAAACCTCGATGAAAAGCAGTGGCCTGCTAAGCAAGCTTCGTGGTGGATCAACGGCAAAAAAGATGAAGGCCTGCGCCCGAGCCACATTGATGCCTACCATGATCCAGTAACTCAAACATGGTTAAAGATTTACTCGGCTTATCAAGAAGCGTGTGACCGTGCTGGATTGGTGGACTTCGCGGAGATTTTGCTGAGATCACACGAGTTACTTCGCGACAAGAAACACATTCGTGAGCACTACCAAGCTCGCTTTAAGCATATTTTGGTCGACGAATTCCAAGATACCAACAACATCCAATATGCTTGGCTGCGTATGATGGCGGGCCCTGATTGTCGAGTGATGATCGTAGGTGATGATGACCAATCTATCTATGGCTGGCGTGGTGCAAAAATCGAGAATATTCAGAAGTTCTTGGACGAGTTCCCGGGCGCTTCAACGATTCGATTAGAGCAAAACTACCGTTCAACCAAAACCATCTTGCAAGCATCGAACGAGCTTATCTCAAACAACACTGAGCGAATGGGTAAAGAGTTGTGGACCGATGGTAACGATGGTGAGCCAATCTCCGTCTACTCAGCTTACAACGAGCTTGATGAAGCTCGCTTCACGGTAAGTAAGATTAAAGAGTGGCAAGAGAAAGGTGGTGCACTCGAAGATACGGCGATGCTTTATCGTAATAACGCCCAATCTCGTGTTCTTGAAGAAGCGTTGATTCAAGCGGGCTTACCATACCGAATCTACGGTGGTATGCGATTCTTCGAACGTCAGGAGATCAAAGATGCATTGAGCTACCTGCGTTTAATGGGTAACCGTAACGATGATGCTGCTTTTGAACGTGTGGTTAATACGCCAACACGTGGCTTGGGTGACAAGACTCTAGAAACGATTCGATTTGCAGCGCGTGACCGTGGTGCGACGATGTGGCAAGCGAGTATCGCTTTGTTGGAAGAACAAGTACTGCCAGGTCGTGCAGCGGGTGCCTTAAGCCGCTTTATCGAGTTAATTAATGCGCTTGAAGACGACACGTTAGAGCTGAACTTACATGAGCAAACTGACCATGTGATTAAATCTTCAGGTCTGTTTGCTATGTACGAGCAAGAGAAAGGCGAGAAGTCTAAAGCGCGTATTGAGAACTTGGAAGAATTAGTAACAGCAACTCGTCAGTTTGAGAAGCCTGAAGAAGCTGATGAGATGAGCATGCTAACAGCATTCTTAACACATGCGGCTCTGGAAGCAGGTGAAGGTCAGGCTGATGAGTTTGATGATGCGGTTCAGCTTATGACTCTGCACAGTGCTAAAGGTCTAGAGTTTCCAATGGTATTCATGGTGGGGGTCGAAGAAGGCATGTTCCCAAGCCAGATGTCTGCTGAAGAAGCGGGGCGTTTGGAAGAAGAGCGTCGCCTATGTTACGTAGGCATGACCCGTGCGATGGAGAAACTGTACATCACTTACGCTGAGATGCGTCGCTTGTACGGACAAGACAAATACCACAAACCATCACGCTTTATTCGTGAGTTGCCAGAAACCTGCCTGGATGAAGTGCGTATGAAAGCACAGGTGACTCGTCCTGCGAGCAGTGGTCGCTTTAGCCAAACTGCAGTTAAAGAGAACTTTAATGAAACTGGCTTTAGCTTAGGTTCTCGTGTGAAGCACCCTAAGTTTGGTGAAGGTACGATTATCAACTTTGAAGGAAGTGGGCCACAGAGCCGTGTGCAAGTGGCGTTTAATGGTGAGGGGATTAAGTGGTTAGTGACAGCTTATGCTCGTTTGGAGCAACTCTAATCTTTTACTCCCGAATCTAACAGCCATTGACGGTTAAAAACATAAAGAGCAGCTATGAGCTGCTCTTTTTATTGCGTATCGCCTCGGCGGTCGCAATAGATTATTGGCTGGAAGGGAGCTTACAGCGCAGTCAGTGCCGCTTCGTAGTTTGGCTCTTCAGTGATCTCTGCAACCAACTCGCTGTGTGTTACCACACCTTTTTCATCAACAACAACAACCGCACGTGTAGTCAGGCCTGCTAGTGGGCCTTCAGCAATTGCTACGCCGTAGTCTGAAGCGAACTCAGGTGAACGGAAAGTCGAAGCGTGTTGAACGCCTTCAATGCCTTCAAGCTCGCAGAAGCGACCTGCAGCAAATGGGAGGTCAGCAGAAATACAAACAACAACTGTGTTCTCAAGTTCAGCCGCTTTTGCGTTGAACGTACGTACGCTCGTTGCACAAGTTGCTGTGTCGATGCTTGGGAAGATGTTTAGAACCACTTTCTTGCCTGCAAGAGAAGTAAGAGTCAGTTCAGAAAGATCGCCTGCAGTTAGTGTAAAGCTTGGTGCCTGCTCGCCAGTTTGTGGGAATATGCCAGATAGCGGTACAGCTGCGCCTTTGAAGGTAACGTGTGACATGAATTTGTCCTTAATTTAATTATGGTTATAAAACTAGTTGAGCCTAGTAAGGCTTACGTTACTCGGAAGCGGTTAAGAAGTTAATGATTTAAATGTCAGAATTGTAAGTATCTCTTAGATTCCAGGGGGATTGAAAACATCAATCGATAAGAGGCAGATAAAGAAAAACCCCGAGAGCTTGCGCTCATCGGGGTCTATAGTCTTACTCGCAGCAATCCGGCTACTAAGTGTGCTCCATGCATCAAATCCATGATAGTGTGCTGTTATCCTTCAGCGTATTCCTTTCGTCGCCTTCCTAGCGGTGTCCTTGATCTTATCCTGATCTGCCAACAATCCTCGTTAGCGCTCGTCACTTGTTCCTTGAGCGGTGTCCTTTACATCATCCTGATGTTAAGTCCATTCCTCGTCCAGAGGTGTCCATTGTCTTTCCATAGTAGCAACTATCCTAGTTACTATTGCGTCCATTCAATGTCCATTTCGCTATCCATGCCGATTATTCATCCTGAGTAATCGAATCTTCATCCTGAAGATAACCAAATCCTTGGCGTTTCCTGTTCCGTGTCAGCATCCTTCCGACACCATCCATACTACCGATTCCTTATTTATCAGCAATGGTGCATAAGCGAATTTCTATATAATTATTTGTACGATAAATATACGTTTTGTTTTATTTCAATTGGTTACTATATATTAGTACTTAAATTCGCAGTTAAATATCAATATTTACTCACTGCCTTGTGAGAGATCTCGCACAAGAAAGTGAGTAAAAAGGGAGTATTTACCCTTATTGGCCGATGGCAGCACCTTCACGACGAGGGTCTGCTGCACCTTCTAGACCATCTTTTGTGATGCGAATGGCGTGTAAACCGGAGTTAAGATCGCGAATGTTAACTTCAAATCCCATCTTTTCGAGCTCAGGTTTAAAGTTTTCCGCCGATGTTCCGTTTTCCAGATCTAGCGTGCCGAAGCGGTTTAGGAAGTGCGGTTGGTTGATCGCTTGCTGGATATCCATGTCCCATTGGGTATGAGCAATGATCGCTTGTGCTACATAACCTATGATGCGGCTACCACCCGGAGAACCAATCGCCATGTAAGGTTTATCGTCTTGCATGATGATAGTCGGTGCCATTGAAGAACGTGGACGCTTACCTGGTTCAAGTCGGTTTGCGATAGGTTTACCATCGTTGTGGGTCTTGAACGAGAAGTCGGTTAGTTCGTTGTTCAGTAGGAAGCCTCTTACCATCAGGCGTGAGCCAAATGCATTCTCAATGGTGGTGGTCATCGACACGACATTGCCTTCGCTATCGACAATATTGAAGTGGCTGGTGGACGGTAGTTCAATAGATACATCTTGGCTGCGCAGCATTGCGTGATCCCACGGCGGAGTGCCTGAAGGCGCACTCTCTAGTGCCTTACCTGCGGTAATTAATTGGGCTCGCTCCTGCAAATAGTCAGTATTCACTAACCCTTGAGTTGGCATTGGTACGTAATCTTGGTCTGCCATGTACATGCCACGGTCTGCAAAGGCTAGGCGAGATGCGTCCGCTAACACTTGCCAAGATCTCGCATCGTTTGGTCCCCATGATTTGAGGTCAAATTGCTCGGTCATAGCTAAAATTTGTCCAACCGTTAATGCGCCGGAACTTGGGGGGCCCATGCCACAGATATCGTAGCTTTCATAAGCTGAACAAACTGGCTCACGTTGTTTGATTGAGTAGGTGTCGAAGTCTTTTTGTGCCAATACACCCGGATTGCCTTTGGCTGTTTGTACCGTGTTAATGATGTCGGCAGAAATCTCACCTTGGTAAAATGCCTTAGCACCATCTTTTGAAATTGCATTTAATGTTGCGGCGTATTCTGGGTTCTTAAGTAGTGTGCCTGCGGCTTTTGGGCTGCCATCGGCATTAAAGAAGTAAGCTTTGGTTGTGGCAAAACGGCTCAGTCGTTCTTGGTCGTTTTCAATCAAGGTGGCCAAACGTGGGCTGATGGTAAAGCCTTTTTCAGCCAGTTGGGCAATAGGTTTGATCAGCGATGCCCATTCTAACTTGCCGTATTTCTGGTGAGTGTCCCACAACAATTGCACCGTGCCTGGTGTAGCAACAGAGCGACCACCTACCACGGCATCATAAAACTTGAGCGGTTGACCGTTCTCGTCTTGGAATAGACGTGGTGTCGCATCAAGTGGAGCGGTTTCACGGCCGTCGTAGGTTTTAAGCTGTTTATCTTTTCCATCAAAATAAACAAGGAAGGCGCCACCGCCAATACCGGATGACTGTGGCTCAACTAAGCCAAGCATCAGCTGCACAGCAACCATGGCATCAATTGCATTACCACCACGAGCAAGTGCATCGGCGCCAGCTTGGGTTGCCAGAGGGTTGGCCGCGGTAACCATCCAATCGTTAGCTTTTACGAGTTGCTTGGTTTCTAAACCACTACTTTGTTCGGGAGCGACGGAATCGGCAGCTTGATTTGCCCAACTGACATGAGAGGTAAAAAGTAGGGTAGAAGTGGCGAGGGTTGTTAGTTTTGTTTTCCACTGCATGATCTTCTCCTTTTAATATGCAGAGCTAGATTGGCAGTGGAAAGATAAGATTGCCAGTACGTTGTTAACGAATTGTAATCTTGATTCGAATTTAAGCGATTAAACCAGACAGCGACTGCCAAAGAATACTGACGCCAATTAGGCTGAATACAACACCACATAAGCCATCAATGTAGACTGTCGCTTCACTCAGTTTCTTTTGTAGTGCTTTCGTAGAAAGCATCCACGCTAACAGAGAGAACCAGAACAGTGATAGGCCGAATAGGATCAGCAGTGCAAAACCTTTACCTGAAAGTGACATGTCAGCCGGTACCAAGCTCGACATCAAACTGATGAAGAACACTAATGCCTTTGGATTAAGAATATTGGTCGCAAAGCCTTTAGAAAATGCCTGACGCTTATTCGTCAGAATCAGATCTTTCGAATTGACCGTGTCTGTCTCTTCTTCATGGTGGCTAATGAGTTGCCATGTTGTTTTTAACGCACCAAAGCCTAGATATAGTAAGTAGCTGCCGCCAGCCAATTGCATAAGCGCAAAAAGAGTTGGGTGTTGGTGGACTAGGTAACTGATGCCTGTCAGGCTTAACAATGAATGCAGCAAGATCCCGCAAGACAGTCCGAGAGCAATGTATAAGCCGGTTTGTCGCCCGTGGCGTGTTGCGTTTTGTACCACAAGTGCAAAGTCAGGGCCTGGGCTCATCAAAGCGATAAAGTGGATAGAGGCAAGGGTGACTAATATGGTGACTTCATTCATATCTGTTCCAATAACTGGGTTGTTCCGTTGAGAGTTGTTGAGCGAAGCTTACCGTGATTTCGATTCTCTCAATTGTAAATTATCAACACTTAGTTAATTTTCGATGGAGAAACACCAAATGCAGTCTTAAATGTCTTTGAGAAATGGGCTTGATCGTAGAAACCCACTTGATGGGCGACTTCGGTTCCGCCGACACCTGATTTAATCAATCTCATGCCTTGCTCCATGCGTAAGCGGCTTAACCATGCATAAGGGGTGATGCCCATTTTGTTCTTGAAATGACGCTGAAATTGAGTTGTTGTCAGGTCACAAAGCTCAGAAAGTTGCTCTAAGCGCACCGGTTGGTCGAGGTTTGCCATTAAATAGTCTTTGAGTGTATTCACTGATTGAGTGCCAAGTTTCACCTGAGTTTTCGATCCAAACTGCGCGTAACGATCAACAATCGTCGAAAAACTTTCGAATGGTAGGCAATCTTGGGCGAGTTGACTGATGTTTGGGTTGATAAGCAGCCCATGAAGGTTACGCAATTGTAAAAAAGTCGCTTGATCGGAGAGGATCAACTTCGAAAAGCTCAAAGCCTGACCATTTTTGCTGTGATCGGCAAGATCGCCAAACCATTGAGGTGAGACAGAAAAGACACTTACTTGGTAACCCGATTCGAGCTTTGAATGACCATCATGCAGCTCATCGGGTGGCATCATCACCACTTGTCCGGCGCCAGCGTGGTAACTCGTCCCTTTATAGACAAACTTTTGCTGCCCTTGGGTGATTAGGCCGATGTGAAAATCCAAATGATAGTGGCGCTGAAAGGCAAACTCTTGGTATTGAGCTTGGATCAGGCTGATATCTTGGCTAGATGTTGAGTAGTAGTGGACTTTATCCATGGCATAAAAAAGCTTGGTCAAATTATCATCAATTAAACCAAGCTTATCTCTGTATCTAGAGATTGTCTTGTAAAAAACGCTCAGTGTTAGCTTTTCGCTTGCTTACTCTTCTTGTTATTGCGCAGACCGTCGAAGCTGAAGATCACCAGTGCGCCCCAAATGAAAGCAAAGGTAATCGCCTTATCCATGGTAAAGGCTTCACCGTAGATCAACACTGCAAGCAAGAACATCAAGCTAGGGCCAATGTACTGGAAGAAGCCCAGTGTCGAAAGTTTGAGTCTGGTTGCTGCACCCGTGAAGCAAAGCAATGGCAGAGTGGTAATTACCCCTGCAGCGACCAGCAGTAAATTTAGCTGCATTGGATTCGTCAAAAAGTCTGACGTTGCTGTGTCTGCAATAAATAACAAGTAGATCGCCGCCGCTGGCAGCATCACTAAGGTCTCAATAAACAAGCCTGTCTGCGCTTCTAGATTCACTTTCTTACGTAGCAAACCATAGAAACCAAAAGAAAAGGCCAGTGCAATAGCGACAACTGGAATCGAACCAAAGGCGATTAGCTGGATAAGCACACCGATAGCCGCAAGCGCCACCGCACACCATTGAAGTTTTCTCAGACGCTCACCAAGGAAGAGCATCCCAAGCAACACGTTAATCAAAGGGTTGATGTAGTAGCCGAGGCTGGCATCCAGCATATGATTGGCATTGACTGCCCAGATGAAGATCAGCCAGTTGGCACCCACCAACAGAGAGGTTGCTACCAAAAACATCATTTTTGGTTTTGAAGTCAGAGTATCGCGCACTTTGCGCCAACCACGACCAACGTGCAGCAGTACAGCGAGTAGGAAAAAGGACCATACTACACGGTGGCTCAGGATCTCGAGAGGGGATACTTCACTGAGAGATTTGAAGTATATGGGAGCGATTCCCCACATGGTGTACGCGCCAATCGCAAGCAGTATTCCTTGGCGTGTACGCTGTTGTTCGTCTTGTGTCATGTCACTTTCTCTGGCACGAAGTGCCTATTAATAGAATTTATATTGAGAGTTGGTCAGTATAGGAGCGTTAACCCTTTTCACCTAACAATTTGCGGTTTAATTCGCCAGCATTCCACTCTACAATGTGCGACTTGCTTGCCAATGCTGCATGCTGACTTTAATACCTCGATTAGGAACCACAATGACCGCCACTCTGATTGCTGAGCAAACACCAACTCCCGCGAATGATGCGCAAAACATCCTCGAAGATGTATTTGGCTATCAAAGCTTTCGCGATGGTCAGCAAGAGGTCATTGATTTGGCTGTTCAAGGCCGAGATAGCTTGGTGATCATGCCGACGGGTGGTGGTAAATCCTTGTGTTACCAGATCCCTGCTTTAGTCCGTGAAGGGCTGACTTTGGTTATCTCACCGCTTATCTCGTTGATGAAAGACCAAGTCGATCAGTTGAAAGCCAATGGTGTGGCAGCCGAGTGTATTAACTCTTCCATGCCACGTGACCAGCTACTGAGTGTGTTTAATCGCATGAACTCAGGCCAGCTCAAGATGGTTTACGTATCACCAGAACGTGTGTTGATGCGTGATTTCATTGAACGCCTACAAGGCTTGCCACTTTCGATGATTGCGGTCGATGAGGCGCACTGTATCTCTCAATGGGGGCACGACTTCCGCCCGGAATACGCGTCATTAGGTCAGTTGAAACAGTATTTCCCGCATGTGCCTTACATGGCGCTGACGGCAACGGCTGATGATGCAACGCGCAAAGATATTGTCTCGCGTCTACAGCTGGTGGATCCACATACCTACTTGGGCAGCTTTGACCGTCCTAATATTCGCTATAACCTTGTTGAGAAACACAAACCAGTGTCTCAGGTAGTTCGCTACCTAGAAACTCAGAAAGGCAATTGTGGCATCATCTACTGCGGTAGCCGTAAAAAAGTTGAGATGGTTACCGAGAAGCTGTGTAACAATGGTATTCGTGCTGCGGGTTATCACGCGGGTATGGACACCGAAGAGCGCGCTTACGTTCAAGAAGCCTTCCAGCGTGATGACATCCAGATCGTAGTCGCGACGGTGGCGTTTGGTATGGGTATCAATAAGCCTAACGTACGCTTTGTGGTGCACTTTGATATTCCTCGTAACATCGAGTCTTACTATCAAGAGACTGGCCGTGCAGGCCGTGATGGCTTGCCTGCTGAAGCGATGATGTTGTTTGACCCGGCTGATATGGGTTGGCTTCGTCGTATGCTGGATGAGAAAGAAGAAGGTCCGCAAAAACAAGTAGAGATGCACAAGCTAAATGCGATGAGTGCTTTTGCTGAAGCGCAAACTTGTCGTCGTCAGGTGCTGCTCAACTACTTTGGCGAATATCGTGAGAAGCAATGTGGTAACTGCGATATATGCTTAGATCCGCCAAAACACTTTGATGCGACCCAAGAGGCGCAGAAGGCGTTGTCTTGTGTGTACCGTGTGAATCAGTCGTTTGGTATGGGCTATGTCGTTGAAGTGATGCGTGGTATGCAGAACATCCGCGTGCGCGATAATGGTCACGATAAGCTTTCAACTTACGGTATTGGCCGCGACCACAGCCATGATTATTGGATTAGTATCTTCCGTCAGCTCATTCATAAAGGCTTGTTGTTCCAAAATATCACTCGTAACTCAACCTTACAGTTAACTGAAGAGGCGCGTCCACTGCTGCGTGGTGAAATGTCGCTAGAGTTAGCGGTACCTCGTTTAGATACCGCGGTGCGTAACGCTAAGTCAGACAAGCTAAGTAGCAAGAATTACGATAAAAAGCTATTTGCCAAACTGCGTAAGTTGCGTAAGTCGATTGCCGATGAAGATGGCTTACCACCATACGTGGTATTTAGTGACGCAACATTGATTGATATGGCAGAAGTTCTGCCGACTTCTTACGGTGAAATGCTGGCGGTAAATGGTGTGGGCCAGCGTAAGCTCGACAAATATGCCGACCCATTCCTAGATTTGATTCAAGAACACATCACAACACACGGCTAATAACAGAGGTAATAAATGGAATTTGGTTTACGAGAGTATTTAGCAGAAGAAGGGCGCTTATTGGTGATAACACCGAGCTTTGACTTCGACTCTTACCCTGAAATTGGCGAACGCCTTGTTAGCTTGTTATCGGCTACGGTTGTTGAAAAGCAGTGGGATGCTGACATGCACTCATGGCTGGTGGATTTTGAAGGGTGCCAGATGTTCTTAAAGTCGGAGCACTACAGTGAATCGGTGTGGTTTGAATCTCTTAGTCCAGAAGCGAGCCGTGAAGAGTTCGATTATCTAGCCGCTTTGTTCAAGCGTGGCTTCTAACTGTTAACATTGCCTCTACACCTAGTTTCTCGCTACTGAGCTTCGAACACCATCTAGCAATAAAAGTGAGAACAAACGTTTGCGTCTATTCTCACCGTTGCAGCTAAAATTGATTAATGTATAATCGCCCGCCGCTCGATAGAGCAAATGATAGACACATTTTTCATTCACATTATTGGTAAGAGCTTTCTCTATTTCGATAGAGAAATGACTCGATTTGGGTTCCCTCACCCCCAAACCAAACTAAAAAGGTACAGCATGAGTAACTTTACCCCTGCGCAACAGCGCAAAGCCCTAGCATTATTAGTTTTGTTCCACTTAGTGATTATTGCGTCAAGCAACTACTTGGTTCAGCTACCTTTTACCATCTTCGGTATGCACACCACTTGGGGCGCTTTCACTTTCCCATTTATCTTCTTAGCAACAGACTTGACCGTTCGCATTTTTGGCGCTCAGCTTGCTCGTAAAATCATTTTCTTAGTGATGTTGCCTGCACTGGCGGTTTCTTACTTCTTGTCGGTGGTGTTCCTTGAAGGGCAATTCCAAGGTTTTAGCCATCTGGGTGAATTTAATCTATTTGTAGCACGTATCGCTGCTGCAAGTTTTATGGCTTACTTACTTGGCCAAATCTTAGATGTTCATGTTTTCAACCGCTTGCGCCAGCTTAAGCAATGGTGGATTGCGCCAACCTGTTCAACGCTTTTTGGTAATGCTATCGATACTATCGCGTTCTTTGCGATCGCATTTTACCAAAGCCCAGATCCATTTATGGCTGAACATTGGACTGAGATTGCACTGGTTGATTACGGTTTCAAACTTATCATTAGCCTAGGTTTGTTTGTTCCTATGTACGGTGTGCTTCTGAACTACATCGTTAAGAAGTTAACCGCTGTGAACCCTGACTTTAGAGTGACAGGTGCTAATGTGTGAGGAGCAGATTAGAAAGGCATTAGTGCAAAGATAATAAATAGCCCAAGTTAGTAGACTAACTTGGGCTATTTTACTTTTAGTGTCAGATATGATTAGACGAGGCATTCAATAGAAAGTGGCCAACCAATGTCTGTTTGTCGATTCGATTCAATCTCTAGCTCTGCAGCGGTCAGCGGGTTGTCGGCTAGCCATTGCTTAGAGAGTGTTAGAGTTAGATTATTATCGTCAGCCGTTAGCGTAAACTCAGGCTCTAGCTCTGGATTACGACGATGCGTTAATAGAATCGCTAGACGCAGAATACGTAGGATACGTTTACTGCTTGTGCCTGATACTGCGTGTTGTTCTGGCAGTGATGTTAGCTGTTCACGGTAGCGTCGCGTTAATTCACCTAGGTAGTGTTTCTGTGCGCGGGTGAAACCAGGTAAATCTAGGTTCTGTAGTAGGTAAGCACTGTGTTCACCACCTTTCTTGAAGTCGATGGTTAAACCGATTTCATGAAGTTTGGCTGCAGCTTGCAGTAGGACACCAGCTTGAGGTTCTGACACCCAAGCTTCGCCGCCTGCTTGCTTTAACAGAGTCTGCGCTGCTGCTGCGACTTGGTCACCGTAGCTTACGTCCATCTGGTAACGTGATTGAACGCTCTTGATAGTGCGAGCGCGGATATCGTCTTGGCGAAGCTCATCAACCATTTCGTAGGCAAGGCCTTCACGAAGTGCACCGCCAGCCAGCGTCATCGAATCGATCTTAAGCAGTTCAAAGATAGCAATCAGAATAGAAAGACCGCTAGGGAACACTAAAGCGCGCTCCAGAGTTAACCCTTCTATTTCTAACTCCTCTAAGCGCTCAGTAATCATCGCTTGTTTTTGTAAGCGTTTAAGCTTGGTATGAGTGATAACCTCATCCATGCCTTGCGCTAACATGATTTCTTGCAGTGCTTGAACGGTACCACTGGCACCAACACACACATCCCAACCGATATCTGTGTAGCTCTCTAAGATAGGAGCTAAAGTAGATTTTGCTGCTTCAATCGCGTTATTGAAGTTGGTTGCGGTTAATTGGCGATCTTTAAAGTGGCGCTCAAGCCATGTTACACAGCCCATTTTTAGGCTAGTCAGCGCTTTTGCTGAGAAACCTTCACCAATGATCATCTCGGTACTTGCGCCACCAATATCCACTACCAGTCGGCGGCCGCTGCCACCAGAAGTGTGTGCCACGCCTTTATAGATAGTTGCAGCTTCCTCTTCACCGGAGATAACATTGATGTCGTAGCCGAGGATCTGGTTCGCTTTTTCAAGAAAGATATCCACATTGGTTGCGGTACGTAGGGTCGCTGTACCAACAATGCGGATATTTTCTTTCGGAATGTCCTGCAGTCGCTCTGCAAAGAGACTCAAACAGTCCCAACCGCGCTGTATAGCTTCGGTACTAAGCGCATTATTTTCATCTAAGCCTGCAGCTAAACGCACTTTGCGCTTAATCTTAGCCATGGTTTGTACGCTGCCATCGATATGACGCACAACGAGCATATGAAAACTGTTCGACCCGAGGTCGATTGCAGCGTAAAGCGGGGGTGACACTGTTTGATTCATAAGCGACTAAGCTTCCTTGTTGTGACGCGGTTGGCGTGGGCGACGGTTCTGGTTTGGTTTACGGTTACCGTTGCGTGAGCCATTGTTGTTTGAGCGGCGTTGTTGCGGGTTACGTGTGCGCAAGCGCAATGGTGCTGGTAGATCTTCTAGCAGTGCAGAAGCGTCGTAGTCAGACACAGGAATAGCGTGCTCAATGTACTCTTCGATTGGTGGCAAGTTGATTGCGTAATCTTCACAAGCAAAGCTGATCGAGTGACCACTTGCACCAGCACGACCTGTACGGCCGATACGGTGAACGTAATCTTCACAGTCGTCAGGTAGATCGAAGTTGAATACGTGCGTTACTTGAGGAATGTGCAGGCCACGAGCAGCAACATCGGTTGCAACCAGTAGGTCAACATCACCTTGAGTGAATTGCTCAAGAATCTTTTCACGTTTCTTCTGTGGTACATCACCAGTCAGTAGACCAACACGATGACCATCAGCAGCCAAATGGCCCCAAACTGATTCACACTTATGCTTAGTGTTAGCGAAGATGATAGCGCGCTCTGGCCACTCTTCTTCTACTAGTGTCTGTAGCAGTGCCATCTTGTGTTCGTTAGAAGGGTAGAACAACTCTTCTTTAATACGGTGGCCTGTTTTACGCTCTGGCTCAACAACAACATGCTCTGGGTTATGCATGTGTTCGAAAGCCAACTCTTGTACGCGGTAAGACAGCGTCGCAGAGAACAGCATGTTCAAACGATCTTTGGGCTCAGGCATACGACGGAACAAGAAGCGGATGTCTTTAATGAAGCCCAGATCGAACATACGGTCTGCTTCATCAAGTACAACTGCTTGAATGTGGTTAAGGTTAAATACCTTCTGCTTGTAGAAATCGATAATACGGCCAGTGGTACCAATTAGGATATCTGCGCCTTCTTCGATCTTACCGAGCTGCTTGTCGTAGCTTTCGCCACCGTATGCCAATGCTGCTTTGATACCAGTGCTTGCGACTAGAGATTCAGCATCGTTGTAGATCTGAATCGCGAGTTCGCGTGTAGGCGCCATAATAATCGCACGTGGCTGGTTAGGCTTACGCCCTTCATACTCAGGTGTTTTTAGTAGGTGGTTAAAAGTAGCAGTAAGAAACGCAAGCGTTTTACCAGTACCCGTTTGGGCCTGGCCTGCAATGTCTTGGCCGGTGAGCAGTACCGGGAGTGCCAAGGCTTGGATAGGGGTACAATAATCGAACCCTTTTTTCTCCAATCCTTCAATGACTTGCGGATGTAAATCCAAGTCGGCGAACTTTTGCTCTGTGATATGCGTCTTTTTCATTGCTATAGAATATCAGCTTAAGCTTGCAATACGAAAGTAAATACATTCCAATAGGGCATCTATTTACTGGTTATCATCCAACCAGTTCTAAAAAATACATTGGAGTGGAAGATGAGTGATAAGATTTTGCAGCTAACTGATGACGGTTTTGAGAATGATGTGATCAACGCTGCAGGCCCTGTTCTTGTTGATTTTTGGGCAGAATGGTGTGGCCCTTGTAAGATGATTGCGCCGATTCTTGATGAAATCGCAGACGAGTACGAAGGCAAGCTCACTATCGGTAAACTTAATATCGACCAAAATGCTGGAACACCACCAAAGTTTGGTATTCGCGGCATTCCAACGCTTCTTCTTTTCAAAGATGGCGGCGTAGCAGCGACTAAAGTTGGTGCATTGTCTAAAACTCAACTTAAAGAGTTCCTAGACGCTAACCTATAATCAGGTGAGCATTTGATAAAGAAACCGTGCAGTTAACAAATGCACGGTTTTGTTTTTTCTAAGCTATGGACTAGTCTTAGTTTTAGTGCTAATTTATCGCACGTTAATTGAACGAATTTCTCTTCTTGGTCGATCCTGTGACCGAATCCCTCTTAACTAGAAAACAGATCTTATTTTGACTAAACAAGCATCCACCACAATGAACCTTACAGAACTGAAGAACAGACCTGTGTCTGAACTTGTTAAACTTGGCGAAAGCCTAGGCCTTGAAAACCTAGCTCGTTTAAGAAAACAGGACATTATCTTCGCTATCCTTAAAGCACATGCAAAAAGTGGTGAAGACATCTTCGGTGACGGTGTTCTTGAAATTCTGCAAGACGGTTTTGGTTTTCTTCGTAGCGCAGACAGCTCGTACTTAGCGGGTCCTGATGATATCTACGTATCACCAAGTCAGATTCGTCGTTTCAACCTACGTACTGGTGACTCAATTGCCGGAAAGATTCGCCCACCTAAAGATGGCGAACGTTACTTTGCTCTACTTAAAGTAAACACGGTAAACCACGATAAACCAGACAACGCTCGTAACAAAATCCTTTTTGAAAACCTTACCCCTCTACATGCTAACGAACGCATGGTTATGGAGCGTGGTAATGGTGCGACAGAAGATATCACAGCTCGTATTCTTGACCTTGCATCTCCAATTGGTAAAGGTCAGCGTGGCTTGATTGTTGCTCCGCCAAAAGCGGGTAAGACAATGCTTCTGCAAAACATCGCGCAAAGCATCGCTCACAACCATCCTGAGTGTGAACTAATGGTTCTACTTATCGATGAGCGTCCGGAAGAAGTAACAGAAATGCAGCGCCTAGTTAAAGGTGAAGTAGTTGCTTCTACATTCGATGAGCCAGCATCTCGCCACGTACAAGTAGCAGAAATGGTTATCGAAAAAGCGAAGCGTCTTGTTGAACACAAGAAAGACGTGGTTATCCTTCTGGACTCAATCACTCGTCTAGCGCGTGCATATAACACCGTAGTGCCTTCATCAGGTAAAGTACTAACTGGTGGTGTAGATGCAAACGCACTTCACCGTCCAAAGCGTTTCTTCGGTGCCGCTCGTAACGTTGAAGAAGGCGGTAGCTTGACTATCATCGCTACAGCACTGGTTGATACTGGTTCTAAGATGGATGAAGTTATCTACGAAGAATTCAAAGGGACAGGTAACATGGAACTGCACCTTAACCGTAAGATTGCTGAAAAGCGTGTATTCCCTGCGATTGATTTCAACCGCTCAGGTACTCGTCGTGAAGAGCTTCTTACTAAGAACGATGAACTACAGAAGATGTGGATCCTGCGTAAGATTGTTCACCCAATGGGCGAGATCGATGCAATGGAATTCCTTATCGACAAGCTAGCAATGACGAAAACGAATGATGAGTTCTTTGACGCTATGCGTCGTCAGTAATCTTGATTAGCTGATAGTTATTAAAAAGCGCTGCCCTCGGGTAGCGCTTTTTATTTGCATTTTGTAGCGACAGCTTGCAGAATGACCAAAAGTGTTACAAGGAAGTTAAATGCAACATGGACTGTTGTCATCATTACTCTTGTCTACTTCACTGTTACTTTCACCGGTCGGTATTGTTAATGCCACCGAGATGTCTCCACATACAGTAGAGTCTTGGCTTGAGAATGATCAAGTAAAACTGAAAACTGCTGAATTGCTTGAGCTTGTCGTGCGTGATGAAGTGAATTCGTTACGCTTTGCACTTGAGCGCCTGACATTTCCCCAGCAAGAGGTGGCTCGTTACCAACTCTTGAAGAAGATCGAACAGCAAAAAATCGTACTCACACCGAAGATGTCTATTTTTGTGGAGCAACAGCTCGCTATTACGCCAACCTACCAAGTACTAGAGCGTGGTGATGGCTATGAGTTTACGGTTCCAGCCTTTAATTATCCTTCGATAGCAAACCGCTTAATCAAACAATTCCGTGCTGACCAAAATACATTGGTGTTTGTGCTCGATGCAGAGAAACAGGACCTCAACCTTAAAGAGTGGCTAACTGGTTCTGAGCATCAGGTTCAAACTCGAGAGGCGCTACTCATAAGAGAATTGGATAGCTTGTCGCCTGAGGCCGTGAATTATTTAGCAAAACAGCTAACAGAGTCGCCGATAGTCAGCTGGTTACCCTCTACCGAAGTTGTGGTTCGATTGGCACAGGTGAGCGAAGACCCAGGTGTCTATCAAATCCTCTGGAAGATGAAAGCTGATTATCATAGCCAAGCTGAGTTGGTTCGTCTTGCTGAGGATAAATCCCCATTTGCCTTAGAGCAGGTGATGGCTGCAACGAAAAACCCAAGATTAAAAGAAGAAGCGATTACTTTGCTGACGAGAGTGAACCCACTTTCAGAAGAGGTGAAAGACTTTTTAATTTCTCGCATGGCGATTGCTGATGATGCGCCATTGGTCGCTCGTGAGTTAGCCAAGCAAGGACACACTAATTGGTTACAAGAGCTAGTGAGTGACAACCCACAAGTCAAAAGCTCAGTGATCCAGCAAGTGCTTCCGTAACTGGGTTTTACCTCTCAATAACCTTACTAAAAAGGGGGATCTCACGATGCCCCTTTTTGATATACTGAGCGCAGAATAATCAGCATGTAGAAGTTCTATGAGTTTTAAAGATTTACGTGATTTTATCGACCATCTTGAAAGCATTGGTCAGTTGAAACGCATTTCTCACCCAGTCGACCCAGACTATGAAATGACCGAAATTAGCGACCGTACTCTACGTGCTGGTGGCCCGGCTCTTCTGTTCGAGAATCCGGTTGGTTATGACATGCCTGTTTTGACCAACCTATTTGGTACTCCTAATCGTGTAGCGATAGGCATGGGCCGTCAGGAAGTTAAAGAACTGCGCGAAGTGGGCAAGCTATTGGCTTACTTAAAAGAGCCAGAGCCGCCGAAAGGTTTTAAAGACGCGATTGATAAGTTACCCGTGTTCAAACAGGTATTGAACATGCCAGCTAAGCGTCTTCGTAAAGCAGCATGCCAACAAGTCGTGTGGCAAGGCGACGAGGTGGATCTCGATAAAATCCCAGTAATGAGCTGTTGGGCCGACGATGTCGCGCCACTACTGACTTGGGGTTTAACGGTTACCCGAGGCCCGAATAAGAAACGCCAAAACTTAGGCATCTACCGCCAACAAAAGATTGGTAAGAACAAAATTATCATGCGTTGGTTAGCTCACCGTGGTGGTGCGTTGGATCTGCGTGACTGGGCTGAACAGAACCCAGGTAAGCCGTTCCCAGTATCTGTCGCGTTTGGCGCAGATCCTGCAACGATTCTTGGCGCGGTAACGCCAGTGCCAGATACCTTATCGGAATACGCGTTTGCAGGTCTGCTACGCGGTAGCAAAACTGAAGTGGTTAAATCGATCAGTAATGATCTAGAAGTCCCGGCGAGTGCTGAAATCGTGATGGAAGGCTACATCGATCCTAATGAATTTGCTGACGAAGGGCCTTACGGTGATCACACCGGTTACTACAACGAGAAAGAAAAGCACAACGTGTTTACCATTACTCATGTAACCATGCGTGAGAACCCGATTTACCACAGTACATACACAGGTCGCCCACCAGATGAGCCAGCGGTACTGGGGGTTGCATTGAATGAAGTGTTTGTTCCTATTCTTCAAAAGCAATTCCCGGAGATAGAAGATTTCTATCTACCACCTGAAGGTTGTTCGTATCGAATGGCAGTGGTGACCATGAAGAAGCAATATCCTGGCCATGCTAAACGAGTGATGATGGGGGTATGGTCTTTCTTACGTCAATTCATGTACACCAAATTTGTATTGGTGTGTGATGAGGATGTTAACGCTCGTGATTGGTCGCAAGTTACTGCTGCTATGTGCAAACATATGGATCCGTCTCGTGATACCTTGATGATAGAGAACACGCCAATTGATTCGTTGGACTTTGCATCACCGGTCGTTGGGTTAGGTTCTAAGATGGGCTTAGACATCACTAAGAAGTGGGAGGCTGAGTTAGCGTTGTCGCCTGATGTGCAATCTCCAACAGAAAACAGTGATCATATCGAAGGTGGTTTGGCTGAATTAACCAAAGCTCATCCTGAAATTCTTGATATTCATCTGCAGAACGATAATGCCAGCATGATTGTGGTATCAATAGATAAACAAGCTGCAGGTAATGGCAAGAAAATCATGGAAGCGGTTTGGTCTCAATTTGATGAGAATAAATTCGTTATCGCCTGTGATGGCGATGTTAATGTGAGTGACTGGAACGACATCATCTGGGCAGTAACCACTAGAATGGACCCAGCGAGAGATACCTTGTTCCTTAAGGATGAAACAGGGCACTCCAAAATGGGTCTCGATGCCACCAACAAGTGGGAAGGTGAGTGTTTGCGTGAGTGGGGCGTTCCAATTACAAAAGACCCTGAACTGGTCAAAAAGATTGATAGCATCTGGGAACAACTAGGAATTTTATGAGCTACCAAGTAGTCTTATATCCAGAAAACATCAGTTTCACCGTAGAAAAAGGGCAAACGGTCTTGGATGCTGCGCTCAACCGCGATATCTATTTCCCTAACCGTTGCCAAGTTGGCGCATGTGCTATGTGCATGTGCAAAAAATTAGAAGGGCAAGTGAGTTACCACCTTGAACCCATGCTCACAGAGAAAGAGCAGCAACAGGATTGGATGTTCGCTTGCCAAGCATTTGCAGAAAGTAATTTAGTTCTAACCTTTGCCGATTAAGGGTTAGTGAGAGGAAGAACATGACTATTAAATGTAAAGTTAAGTCTATCGAGCCTTTGGCTTGTAACACTTACCAAATCCTGCTTCATCCAGAGACACCAGTTGCCTTTAAAGCTGGTCAGTACCTGATGGTTGAAATGGGTGACAAAGATAAGCGTCCATTTTCAATTGCGAGCAGCCCTTGTCGCCATGAAGGTGAGCTAGAATTACACATTGGTGCTGCTGAACACAATGCTTATGCATTAGAAGTGGTTGAAGCAATGAAAAAGGCACAAGCTGAAGATGGCGATATTGCGATTGATGCGCCACACGGTGATGCGTGGATTAAAGAAGAGAGCGAACGCCCTCTACTATTGATTGCTGGTGGTACGGGTTTTAGCTACGTACGTTCGATCCTGGATCACTGCATCGCACAAAACAGCAAGAAAGAGATTCACCTTTACTGGGGTGCAAAAGACGAGTGCCAGTTATACGCGAAGGAAGAGCTTGTTGATATTGCAGAAAAGCATAGCAATGTCCATTTCGTACCTGTAGTAGAAGAGGCGCCGGAAGTTTGGCATGGCCAAACTGGTAATGTGCTTGAAGCAATTACACAAAGCTTCGAATCACTGGCTGATTTTGATATCTATATTGCAGGTCGCTTTGAAATGGCGGGCGCAGCAAGAGACCTATTTACACAAAGTAAAGAAGCAAAACGTGACCATATGTACGCAGATGCTTACGCGTTTATCTAATAATTCCTTTAGATTTAGTGCAAAAAGAGAGCAGAAATGCTCTCTTTTTTATATTTAGGCGAACTATTAGACAGTTAACCTCTATTTATTCATTTTTTATGAAAAAGTAGTTGCTAAGTTGAAAGGGTTCCCTATAATGCGACCCCACTGAGACGGCAGGCGCCATATGGCTTCAGCAATAATCAGTAAGACGGAAAGCGACAAAAAATTAATTTTCAAAAAGTGTTTGACACTGAATGTTAATTCGCTAGAATGGCCGTCCACTTCGAGAGAATCCTTGCTAAAAAGGAACGCTTAAGAAGTTAAGCTCTTTAAAAATTTAAACCTATCAATCTGTGTGGGCACTCGTTGATGAATATCAAAAATTGATTCTTAAGAATCACATTGATTTCAATGAACAGAGTGACCAATCGATAATTTATTATCGGTACAGTCAATTCATTATCATTCTGTTG